>CANREK010000066.1 GCA_947629605.1 uncultured Clostridia bacterium
CTCTCTTCCCGCCGTGTGCGGCCGCGTCTGCCCGCAGGAGACCCAGTGCGAACAACACTGCGTCCGCGCCGTCAGGGGGGAAGCCGTCGCCATCGGCCGCCTCGAACGCTTTGCGGCGGACCGCCACTATACCCATGCCGAAGAACCCGTGCGCCCCGTCTCCAACGGCCATAAGGTCGCCGTCGTCGGCTCGGGCCCCGCGGGGCTCGCCTGTGCGGGTGATCTGGCGCGGCTCGGCTACGAAGTGACAATCTTCGAGGCGCTCCATGCGGCGGGAGGAGTGCTCCTCTACGGCATTCCCGAATTCCGCCTTCCCAAGGACATTGTGCGCCGCGAGGTGGAAAACTTGCGCTCTCTCGGCGTGGCTATCGAGACCGACAGCGTCATCGGGCGGCTCTATACGGTGGAAGAACTCAAAAGCGAGCTCGGCTTCGAGGCCGTCTTTCTCGGCACGGGAGCGGGTCTGCCCCGCTTCATGGGCATCAAGGGAGAGAATGCCCGCGGCGTCTTTTCCGCCAACGAATACCTTACCCGCGCCAACCTCATGAGGGCCTACGAAGAGGACAGCGAGACGCCCATCTACCGCGGCAAGCGGGTCGCAGTCGTGGGCGGCGGCAATGTCGCCATGGATGCGGCGAGAACGGCCATGCGGCTGGGCGCGGAGCACGTTTTCATCGTCTACCGCAGAGGGATGGAGGAGCTTCCCGCGCGGCGCGAGGAGGCCGAACACGCCATGGAAGAGGGGGTCGAGTTCAAACTCCTCACCAATCCCGTGGAGATCCTGACGGATGAAAGCGGCAACGTCGCCGCCTTAAAGTGCGTGGAGATGGAGCTCGGCGAACCCGACAAGAGCGGCAGACGCCGCCCCGTCGCAAAGGCCGGGAGCGAGTTCGAACTGCCCGCAGACTGCGTCATCATGGCGCTCGGCACTTCGCCCAATCCGCTCCTCAAACAGACGACGGCGGGGCTTGAAACGACAGACGGCGGAGAGATCGTCGCCGACGAGAGCGGAAAAACCTCGCTTGACGGCGTCTTTGCGGGGGGAGATGCCGTGTCGGGCTCTGCGACCGTCATTCTCGCCATGGGGGCGGGGAAGGCGGCGGCAAGGGCCATCGACAGCTACCTTTCCGCAAGATCACGGGGCTGAAAAGAGCCCAAATAAGTCTGCATGTCCCTTTTTTGCTTCTAATAAATCAAAGGAATTCATACATTAGTGTATGAATTTTTTTTATCGCCATCGGGTCGCGATGGGATTTTTGGCCATCTTTCTTGCCGTCGTCATGACGTTCGGCGTCTGTTTCTTTGCGCTTGCGCGGACGGCGGCACAGACAAGCCGTCTCGTCGTCGTCATCGATGCGGGACACGGGGGGATCGACGGCGGCGTCGTCGGCATCGAGACGGGGAAGAAGGAGAGCGACATCAATCTCTCCCTCTCGAGAATTTTACAGACGGAATTCGAGGATGCGGGGTTCTATGTCATCCAGACCCGCCCGACCGAGGCGGGGCTCTACGGCACGGCGACGAGCGGCTATAAGAAGAGGGACATGCAGCGGCGTGCCGAGGTCATCCGCGAGAGCGTGCCCGCGCTCGTCATCTCCGTGCATCAAAATTTCTTTTCCACGCGATCCCGGCGGGGCGCTCAGGTGTTTTTCCGCGAAGATTCCGCCCTCTCCAAGACCCTCGCGACGCACATTCAGACCTCACTCAACGCCATGCCCGAATGTGTCAAGAAAACGAGTGCGCTCAAAGGGGACTACTTCGTTCTGAATTGCAGCGATTATCCCTCCGTCATCGTCGAATGCGGCTTTCTCTCCAACGCCGAGGACGAAAAATTGCTCGTGACCGAGGCCTACCAAAGGAAGATCGCCCGCGCCATTCTCAAAGGAGCGCTCTCATTTCTCACAACAGAGACGGCGTAACGTTTGACAAGGCAAAAAGAGCGTGATATAATACTCACATGCCCTACTGTAACCGAAAAACATATGAATTGAGATACTCCGACTTCGATTTCAAGGATGAGCTCTCGCTCACCTCTCTCCTTGCGCTCGTGCAGGAGTCGGCCTGTCTGAGCGCGAATGAGCTCGGCTTCGGCTACGACGACCTGCGGCCGCACAATTACGGCTTTTTGGTCGTGAATACCTATTGCAAGTTCCGTCGCCCCGTGCGTCTCGGCGAAAAGATCACCGTCGAAACTTGGCCGCTTCCGCCCCGTCACGTCATCTTTGAGCGGCATTACCGCGTTCTCTCGGGCGAGGAAGAGGTCGCCGCGCTCGCTTCCCGCTGGTGCCTCGTCGATATGTCGAACTTTGCCCTTCTGCTTCCCGATAAACTTGCCGATGTTCACGCAAGATGTCCCTATCGCGACGAAAAGACGGTGGAAGTCCCGAGTTGGAAGATCCCCAAGATCGCGGAGGGGAGAGAGGTCTACCGCATGCGCGTCGGCGTCTCCGACTGCGACCACTACATGCACGCCAACAACACCCGCTACCTCGACTTCTTCACCGATTGCTTCACGATGGAGGAATGGGGGAAGAGGACGATCTCCTCCTTTCAGATCTCCTATGCGAAACAGGCCAAGGAGGGGAAGGAGATCGTGCTCCTTCGGCAGGACTTCGACGGGTACAGCATCTGCGAGGCGAGGTCGGAAGGGGAGCTTTTGACGCAGTTCCGCGTCGATTGGGGGGAAACGCCGTGAAAGCCGAAAAGCCCGCCATTCTGCGCTATGTAAAATTCTGGAAAAAGCTGTTTGTCATTTTCAGCTGTGTGGCGCTCCCCGCGCTCATGATCTGCCTCATCTATGCCTTGATCGGCTACATCGGCTTTTGGTTCGTCTCTGCCGGGATCGCCGTCGTATATCTTGTCATCTACGGTCTTTACGCCATCTTCATCTCCATGGGGACGGTCATCGGCTTTGAAACAAACAACTCGGTCGTCTATGTGAGGACCAAGCGCAAGACCTACACCTATGACGTCAAGCGCGGTTGCAAGGCCGTCAAGGCGAATAGGCGCAAGTTCGTCTGCACGTTCGAGACGCAGGATTCGAGGGACAAGTTCACCTTTTTGAGAAAGGTGATGTTCGCAAGATCGTACGAGGAGCAATTCACGGCCGAAGAGATCGCCGCATTTTATCCCGCGATCGAGGAGACGGAGATCGATTGAAGGGCGGCGTATGAGACGCCGTTTTTCGGATAAAATTCGAATTTTGACGATTTGCATAGTACTATGTCAGACATAAATGACGAAAAATTAGCAAAATATTGAAATTATTTACGACATCTACGGAAAAATTACCGCACGGAAGATTTCAGACCTCACTTGACGGCACGGTGTATCTTGTGGTATAATGTTTCAAATCTTACGTCGGACAAGGGTTCTGTATAAGGAGAATAGCGATGCGAAGAGACATGCTGTATGAAGAGAGCGCAACGTGCAACCGCGAGAAAACGGAGGCCAAGTTCTACACGCTCTATCTCGTGCTTGCCATCATCTGTTTTGTGATCGCCTGTATCGTCGCCTTTTACTCGGTCCCCTTCATACAGGGCATCTTGGCGGATAAGGATCTCACGACGTTCGGCAAGGTCTTCAACATCGTTGTCCTCGTCTTTCTCATCGTGGTATTTGCGGGGGGCGGCGTGCTCTTTTGGTTCATCAAAAAGCGCTTCAACGTCAGTTACGACTACACGTTTGTCGAGGATGAACTCCGCATCACAAAGATCTTCAACGGCAGGTCGAGGAAGTATTACACGACGATCTCCGCCGATTCCCTTCTCAAAATCGGTTGGTGCGAAAAGCCGTCCTACCAAAACGTACTGCGGGGCATTCAAGGGAAACCAAAATTTTTGACCCCCAATAAGACGCCCGCCGAAGAAAAGGATTTTGTCTATCTCTTGGTCGGCGGTTCGCTCGGAAAGACGCTTTACGTCATAGAGTGCAAACAGATGATGCTCGAATACCTCGTGCAAAGCGCGGGGATCAATAAATTTGAAAGAGAATGATCTACTTCGACAATGCCGCCACGACCCGCCCCGACGGCGAGGCACTTCAAAAGGCGGCCCAATTCACGACCGAACTTTACTTTAACCCCTCCGCCAAGTACGGCGGGGGTTTTGCCGTTTCCAAACAGATGAATGCCATGCGCGAGGCGCTCCTTGCGCACTTGAATGCCGTCGGAAAATACGACCTCATCTTTACCTCCTGCGGCACCGAGGCCGACAATCAAGCCATCTTTTCGTGCGGAAAGCGGGGGAACGTCGTCACGACGGCGGGGGAACATGCGGCGGTCTATTCGGCATGCAACGAGCTCAAAAATCGGGGTGTTGAGCCTCGCTTTGCGCCCGTAGAGCGGGACGGCAGCGTCAAAATCGAGAGCATTTTGTCCCTCGTCGACGAAAAAACGAGCCTCGTCTCCGTCGTGCACGTCAACAACGAGACGGGCGCCGTCAACGACATCGCGGCGATCGCAAAGGCCGTCAAGGCCAAAAATCCCCGCACCGTCTTTCACAGCGACGGCGTGCAGGCGTTCGGCAAGATCCCGTTTGCCCCGCCCCCCGAGGTCGACCTTTACAGCGTCAGTGCGCATAAGATCGGCGGGCTCAAAGGCACGGGCGGCCTCTTCAAGCGGAAGGGTCTCGCCCTCAGTCCCCACATCTACGGGGGCGGGCAGGAGAACGGACAGAGGAGCGGCACCGAGAACACCTTCGGCATCGCCGTCTTTGCCTACGCGGCGGAGAAGAAGTTCAAGACCCTCAAAGAGGATGAAATTCGCCTCAAAACGTACCGCGAAATGCTGTTTTCCGCCCTCGACGGGGAGATTTTTGTCCGTCTTTCGCCCGAAAACGGCTCGCCCTACCTTCTGACCGTCTCCGCGGTCGGCATGCGCGGGGAAGTCTTGGAGCGCATGCTTTGGGACAGAGGGCTCTGCGTCGGCACGGGCAGCGCCTGTTCCTCCAAGCACCGTTTCAGCCGTGTCATGACGGCGTGCGGCTATGGGGAAAGGGTGCTCGACGGCGTTCTCCGCATGAGCTTTTCGCCCGCCACGACCGAAGAGGAGATCAAAGAGGCGGCCGCGCTCCTCAATTCCACCGCCAAAGAATTTCAAAGGAATACGAATTAAATGGAAAAAGTCATCATCATCCGCTATGCGGAAATTCACTTAAAGGGGAAAAACCGCGGCTACTTCGAGCGCATCTTCTCCAACAATCTCGAAAAGGCCTTAAAGGGCATCCGCCACGAGATCCACCGCACGAGCGGGAGATATCTCATCGCCGACTTCGACGAGGAGAGAACGGACGAAATCATGCTGCGCGTCTCAAAAGTGTTCGGCGTGCACTCCTATTCGCTCGGACTGCTCACCGAAAACGACGAGGACAGCATTTTCGAGGCCGCAAAGCGCGTCGCACCGCAGAGCGGGACATTCAAAGTGGAGACGCACCGCGGGGACAAGCACTATCCGCTCACCTCCATGGAGATCAGCGCCCGTATCGGCGGCAGGCTGCTTGCGTACGATTATGAGCTCAAAGTCGACGTTCACACCCCCGCGCACACCGTCTATGTCGACATCCGCGAGGGCGGCAGGGCGCTCATCTTCGGCACATTTGTCGACGGCCTGCACGGCATGCCCGTTTCGACCGCAGGAAGGGGACTTCTCCTCATCTCGGGCGGCATCGATTCTCCCGTTGCCGGCTACATGATGGCGAAGCGAGGCATGACAGTGGAACTTCTGCACTTCCACAGCTATCCCTATACGAACGAGGCCGCCAAGGAAAAGGTCGTCACGCTCTCCAAGCTCCTCTCCGACTACACGCTCGTCACCAAACTGACCACGGTGAGCGTCACGCATATTCAAGAGGAGATCCACAAAAATTGCGCCGCCGAACTCAACGTGACGCTTCTGAGGCGCTTCATGTTCCGCATCGCCGAGCGCATCGCCCTCAGAGAGGGGGCGGGGTGCCTCGTCACGGGGGAAAGTTTGGGGCAGGTCGCAAGCCAAACGCTGGAAGGCCTGACTTCCTCCAACGCCGTCGTGCGGCTTCCCGTACTCCGCCCGCTCATCGGCTTCGATAAAGAGGACATCGTCGCGATCGCAAAAAAAATCGGCACATTCGAGACCTCGACCCTGCCGTACGAGGACTGCTGTACCGTCTTTTTGCCCGATTTTCCTGCGATCCGCCCCAAGCTCTCCTTCATCGAGGAAGAGGAGAAGAAGCTCGACATCGAATCGCTCGTGGAGGAGGCGCTCTCCTCCCGCGAGGTCATTCGCTTTTAATCTTCCCACCAATCGTCGGGGAGCGTTTCGGAGATTTCGATATGAACGAGGGGGAGATAGACGGGCTCTCCCTCGATATTTTTATAGACGGGCGTCACGCTGTACCGATAGCTTTCCCCGGGGAACACCGAACTGTCACTGATACACTTTTGATATTTCCCGCTGTAAATCGTGGTTTCTACGCCGCGATTTTCTCTTTTTACGACGTAATCATAGTACTCTGTCTGACATAGTACTATGCTAACGGTCCCATTCTTGACGGAAATCGTCGGCATCTCTATCTTCGGGACTGAATATTTCGTGCTTTGCTCCCTCGGCGCGGCGCTCTTTTTGAAGAGCTCCTTCCGATCCGTCAAAAAAGGGGAATTGGGATCGGAGAGCAGGATCCTGTGGCTCGTTTCATATTCCTGCATGTCGATCGCAAGCTCCTCCACGCCGTCGCAGGGGGGAAAGGGGTCGGGAGTGCGGTCACGATAGAGCGTTTTCAAGATATCGAGCGCAATGTTTGCGGGAAGCCCTCCGCCCGTCGCCGTGATCGGCCGATTGTCCCTGTTGCCGAGCCAGACCGCGACGGTATCTTCGGACGTATAGGCGATGGTGTAGGCATCCGTGTTGCCGCCCTTTCCCTCGGCCGTGCCCGTCTTGGCGCAGACGTCGTAGGGGAGATTTTTGAGTTTTTTTGCCGTGCCTTCCTTGGCCGCCGTTTTGAGCATGTCCGAGATGAGATAGCTCGTCTCCTCGGAGAACACTCTGCTCTCGTGCGGCCGATATTCATAAAGGACCCTTCCCTTTTCATTTTCGATGCGGGAAATGATCCCCGAGGGTGCATAGGCGCCCCGATTTGCAAAGACGGCGTAGCCATCCGCGAGGGCGGGAAGGGTGAATCCCTCCTTCATGCCGC
>CANREK010000067.1 GCA_947629605.1 uncultured Clostridia bacterium
AATTCGTCGACCCCGGGCTGTTTGCCGCTGTCCATGAATTTGCCGTGCAAGTCGTTGACGGCATAGAAGGAAAGTTCCGCCACGCCGTCATGCTTGATCCCGTCGCAGGCGGCAAAACTCATGCATGACGCCGCGAGCAGGGAGAAAACAACCAACGTTGAGATTATTTTTTTCATACCTTTGAAATGGTCTCCGTATCTGAAAGGTGCGGGATCAGAGGTCTTTCGGCCCAAAGGAGAGCGGAAGCAACGATTCCAGCGTATAAGTTGCAAATTTTTGAGGATTGCCGAGGAGGATCTTGAAGTCTTTTTCGCAGAATTCCGAGATCACCTGACGGCAGATGCCACAGGGAGCGCAGAAGTCGCTCGTTTCTCCCTCTCTGCCGCCGACGAGCGCGAGCATGACGAATTCCCGCTCCCCCTCGCTGACGGCCTTGAAAAATGCCGTGCGTTCGGCACAGATGCCCGCGGGATAGGCGGCGTTCTCGATATTGCAGCCGAGATACACCTTGCCGCTCTTTGCGAGCAGCGCCGCGCCGACGCGGAAGTGCGAATAGGGCGAATAGGAATTTTCCCGCGCCTTTTGCGCAAGGTCCATGAGTTCTCGCTCCGTCATGCCTTCACCTCATTCCAGAAGCTCGTGCCGCTCGTCGTCCCCTGTTTCACGCCGAAATAGTCGAGCACGGTGGCGGAAATGTCCGAAAACGTTGGGCGGGTGCCGAGATCCACGCCCTCTTTGACATGCTTCCCATAGAGGAGCATGGGCGTGTATTCGCGGGAATGGTCGGTCGACGGGGTCGCGGGGTCGCAACCGTGGTCGGCCGTGATGAGGAGCACGTCGTCCTCGCGCATGGCGGGAAGGAACTCCGTGAGGAAGTTGTCGAATTCCGTCGCCGCGGCGGCATAGCCCGCGACGTCGTTGCGGTGGCCGTACTTCATGTCGAAGTCGACGAGATTGACGAAGCACAGCCCCTCAAAATCGCGGCCCTGCATCTCCTTTGTGACCTGCATGCCGTGCGTGTTCGACGTCGTGCGGTTGCTCTCCGAGACGCCCGAACCCGCGAAGATATCGTAGATCTTGCCCACGGAAATCGTTGCATAACCTGCATTTTTCAGCAAATTGAGCATTGTATCGGCGGGCGGAAGGAGGGAAAAGTCGTGCCTGTTCGAAGTCCGCGTAAAGGGATATTCCCCCGTGAAGGGGCGGGCGATGACGCGGCCGACGCCGTGCTTGCCGACAAGCATATCCCGTGCGATCTGGCAGTATTTATAGAGCTCTTCGACGGGAACGACATCCTCGTGCGCAGCGATTTGGAATACGCTGTCCGCCGAGGTGTAGACGATGAGTGCGCCCGTTTCGACGTGCTCTTTTCCGTAGTCCTTGATGACTTCGGTGCCAGAATAGGGCTTGTTGCAGATGACCTTGCGGCCGGTTTTCCGCTCGAACTCCTCGATGACTTCCTTGGGGAAGCCGTCGGGATAGGTGGGAAGCGGATCGGGCGAGATGATGCCCGCGATCTCCCAATGGCCGATGGTCGTATCCTTGCCCATGGATTTCTCGCGCATCCGCGCAAAACTTGCCACAGGGTGCGGAATTCCGCCGCCGACGCCCTCGATGTTGAAGAGCCCGAGGCGGGTCAGATTGGGACAGTTGAAATTGGGGTGATTGCGGATCGCGCCGAGGGTATTGCTGCCTTCGTCATGCCACAGGTAGGCGTCGGGTTCCTCCCCCACGCCGAAGCTGTCGAGCACGATCAGGAAAAATCTCTTTGCCATACTCTCCTCCTCAGGCGATTTCGAGGGCGATCTTCATCATGGCCGTAAAGCTGTTCTGACGCTCCTCGGCGGTCGTGTTCTCCTCGGGATAGAGGAAGCTGTCGCTGACGGTGCAGATGCACAGCGCCTTTTTGCCGGCGCGTGCCGCATTGCAGTAGAGGGCGGCAGACTCCATTTCGACGCCGAGGACCCCCATCTTTGCCCACTGCATGCCGCTGTTGGCGTCATCGTAGAACATGTCGGAGGAGAAGATATTCCCGACTTTATAGTTGACGCCCTCCTTTTCGCACGCGCGTGCCGCCCTTTGCAGAAGGTCGAAGTCGGCGATCGGGCAGAAGGTGCCGGGAAGGTTGTATTGGTTGGCATAGCTGCCGTTGGTGCATGCGCCCTGCGCGAGGATGATGTCTCTCACATGCAGGTCCTTGTGGAAGGAGCCGCAGGAGCCGATGCGGATGATGTTTTCCACGCCGTAGAAGTTGAAGAGTTCGTAGGAATAGATGCCGATCGAGGGCTGCCCCATGCCCGACGCCATGACGGACACGCGCTTGCCCTTATACGTTCCCGTAAAGCCGTTGACGCCGCGCACATTGTTGACGAGAACGGGGTTTTCGAGGAAGTTTTCGGCGATGAATTTGGCACGCAGCGGATCGCCGGGCATCAGAACGGTTTCGGCGAAGTCGCCGTATTTTGCGTTGATGTGAGGGGTGGGAACGTTCTTATGTTCGCTCATAATAAGTGCTCCTCCTTAATGATTTTGACGATCCTCGAAGTGCCGAGCCTGCTTGCGCCGAGCGAGACGAAGTCCTCGGCATCCCGAATGGAGGAAATTCCCCCCGCCGCCTTGATCTTGACATCTTTGCCGACGTACTTTTTGAAGAGGGCGACATCTTCCTTCGTCGCGCCCGCCTTGGAAAAGCCGGTGGAGGTCTTGATGAAGTCGGCCTTGGCGCTCGTCACGATCCTGCACATCTCGATCTTTTCCTCCTCGGTGAGAAGGCAGGTTTCGATGATGACCTTTAAGACCCTGCCGTCGCAGGCGGCCTTGATGGCCTTGATCTCGTCCTCGATCTTTTCGTACCGCTTGGCTTTGAGGTCGCCGATGTTGATGACCATGTCGATCTCGTCGGCCCCTTCTTTGACGGCCTCGGCGGTTTCAAACACCTTGACGGCCTTGGTGTTGTAGCCGTTCGGAAAGCCGATGACCGTGCAGATCGCGATCTTGCCGCCCGCATACTTCTTTGCGTCCGCCACATAGCAGGGCGGAATGCAGACGGAAGCCGTTCCGTACTTGATCCCGTCGTCGATGAGGAGCTTGATGTCCTCCCACGTTGCGGTGACGCCGAGCTGCGTGTGATCGCATTTGCTTGCAATTTCCCGAATGTCCATTGTTGCTAAACTCCCTTAATTGATAATAAAGATAAACCCTATTATATGCCGTCGGGAAGGTTTTGTCAATACCTTTTTTTGATTTTTTCACAAAACTTGTTTTATTCAAACACCGTTTTGATCGTTAGAAAAAAGTTTCCTGCCGCATAACATGAAAAAAGAGCGCCAAATGCACTCTTTCCGCTATTTTGATGGATATGGATAGAAAAGGCCGACTGTATTCGACAAGAAGCCGTCTGTCGCGGCGAACTTTCGCGTCGTAAAGTTTTTGAAACTGTTCGTTTTCTCAACCATTGCCGTGTCCTTTTCCGTTGTCATCTGTATCATATCACACTCTTGGGGAAAAGTCAATCTTTTGAAAGAAAGTCAATGAAAAAATTTTTTGAAAAGCACGGGCAACGCTTCTGACGGGGCAATGCGGGCGTCAATCTTCATCAAAACGATGCCTGACGCCGTCCCTGTCTTTGTAGGCCATGAGCGTGGAAAGACTGACGTTCTCAACGCTCTTGAAAATGTTCTGTTCGATCTCGGGATCCTCGCTTTTCAGCGCATAGATGAGCTTTTTTACCTTTTGGCGCTTGCCGCCGTCGGCGCTCGGCTGCGCCTCTTGTTCGGTGAATTTACAGGCACAGCGGAGGAATTCGAGCCCGTTTTCATCCCGCCACGCGATGATGTCCTTTTCACGGATGAAGTACATCGGGCGGATGAGCTCCATGCCCTCGAAATGCGAACTTTTGAGTTTGGGGAGCATCGTCTGCACCTGTCCGCCGTAGAGCATGCCCATGAGAATGGTCTCGATGACGTCGTCGTAGTGGTGCCCGAGGGCGATCTTGTTGCAGCCGAGCTCCTTGGCCTTGGCATAGAGATGTCCCCTGCGCATGCGGGCGCAGAGATAGCAGGGCGATTTTTCGATGTGAAAGACGTTCTCAAAGATGTCCGTCTCGAAAATTGTGACGGGAATGTCGAGCAGGCGGGCGTTTTCCTCGATCTTTTGGCGATTGGCAGGGCTGTACCCGGGGTCCATGACGAGAAAGACGAGCTCAAACGGAAACTTGTTGTGGCGTTTGAGTTCCTGAAAGAGCTTGGCCATGAGGGCGGAGTCCTTTCCGCCGGACATGCAGACGGCGATCCTGTCGCCCGCTTTGATGAGCCCGTACTCCGCAACGGCCTTGGCAAACGGCTTGAACAGCCGTTTTGCGTACTGTTTCCGGAGCCCCTCTTCGATTGTTTGAGAAAATGATTCCATGATGTGTAGAATTAAATTCGCCGCCGCACTTGCCCCCTCCTAAGGAGGGGGGTAGGGGGGTGGGCAACATGTTCCCTTAGCGCCCCGCGTCATTCTGAGCGTCGCGGGTTGTACGAAGTCCGATGACTTGACCCGAAGAATCTCGCGGGGCGGTTGATATACTGTGCGGCGAGATGCTTCGGACTTACTCTCGCAGACTGCGTTTGTGCTCTCGGGCTCAGCATGACGCCGCACAGCTGTCACAATCATCCCGCCACAATTTTTCATTTTTCATTTTTAATTTTTAATTTTTTCCACAATATCCTTCACAACCTCGCCTGCGAGGATGAGGCCGACGACGGGCGGGACAAAGGCGACGCTCCCCGGCGTCTCCCGCTTGCAGCTCTCCTCCTCGGAGGGCAGCGGGCGGATGGGCTCCTCCCTCGAATAGACGACCTTCACATGCTCGATGCCGCATTTTTTGAGCTCCCGCCGCATCGTCCGCGCGAGCGGACAGACGGAAGTTTCGGCAAGATCTGCGACCTCGAATTTGGTCGGATCGAGCTTATTTCCCGCACCCATTGCGCAAATTATGGGCGTAGAGCACGCCTTGGCACGCTTGACGAGCGCGATCTTCCCCGCCACCGTGTCAATGGCGTCGATGACGTAATCGTAGGCGGAAAAGTCAAACGCCCCCTCCGTCTCGGGCAGGTAAAACATCTTATAAGTGCGAACAACGCAGTCGGGATTGATGTCTGCGATGCGCTCGGCGGCGACGTCGACTTTGTATCTCCCGACCGTGCTGTCCATAGCGATGATCTGGCGGTTGATGTTGGTGAGTGAGACGGTGTCGTGATCGACGAGGTCGATCTGCCCCACGCCCGAGCGGGCGAGCGCTTCCACGGCATATCCACCCACGCCGCCGACCCCGAACACGATGACGCGGCTCTTTTTCAGTTTTTCCATGCCCTCTCTGCCGAGGAGAAGTTCTGTTCTTGAAAATCGATCGGTCATGCTTCCATTATATTTTCTTTTGCCGCAGAAGTCAACCGTTTGCGCCCGCTTGGGCCGTGGCGAATACGGTCGCCTTTTTTCTGTCCTTCCATTCCGACGGCACAAAAAAGGGTCCTTCCGAGCGAAAGACCCTATAAACGGCGTATGGGATCATCTCTTGCGCGCGATGCCGATGAAGTCGATCTCGCAGTACCAGAATGTCTCGTCATCGAACTTGTTTTCGAGTTCATTGAGATAGAACGTGATGTTTTTGAGATCTTGTCTCTTCTTTTCGTCGTACGGATCCTTCTCCACGAGCTTTTTCAGATAATTCCTGCGATAGGAGAAGCGCTCGATGAACACGGCGTTCCTCTCGTCGAGCGAAAGGCCCGAGAGATCCTTGATGTAGTTCTTCATGACCACATTCTTGTAGCCCGAATTGATCAACTGTGAGTAGATCTTTCGCCCGTTGAGCCGATCGGAGATGCCGTCGGCATTCAGATGAATGTCGAGGATCTTCCCGATCAAGCCGTCATCGTTATAGGTAATGATCGAACCGTCGTCGGAGCCACGGATGACGATGAAGCCGGTATTGGACAGATATTTCCGCACGCGCCGCAACAGCTTTTGCGGATTTTTGAGATGATGAAGCACGAGAGAGGCGAAGATGATGTCGAACTGCTCGATCTGCGCTTTCTCCATGAGGGCCTCGAATTCCTCATCGAAATCTTCGCTCTCCAAATCGAAAACCTCGTAATGTGCGCCGTCAAAGGCATTGTGCTCACGCGCGAACCCGATGAGCTCTTCGCCCCGATCGACCGCCAACACGGACACCCCCTCATAGCGACTGAATCTGTCCTTTGTGACAAAGCCGTAAGCGCAGCCCATGTCGAGGATGCGCAGTCCCTCGGTGCGGCCGAGCTGCTGTGTGACATAGTCGAGCGCATTGAGATCCGCCGCACGCGTGTTGTCCGCCTGAATGTGCAGACGCTTGAATTCCTCCCGCGTCTTGGCGGAATAGGTAGAAAGGTGCTTGCCCGTCACAAGGCTGAGTTCGCTCTCCCGCTCCTCCACGCTTGCCGCGCCGCTCCGCAAAAAATGTTTGATGAATTCGACCACATCGGACACGGAATGGGTGCCGATCTGAAACGTTTGGTAATTGCGCAGGGAGCGCGGAACATCGAGATTATGGATATTCTGCAAGTAGGGCACGATGCAGGCGTTTTGCTTCCGCCCCGAGAGGATATCGTTGTGGAAGCTCTCCCGTTCATAGGCGACCCAGTCGGAATTGATGTAGTTCACATCGGTCGCAACGGCAATGAGTACATGCGCTTCGTCGAGCGCCTGTTCGATCGCCGCCTTATACGCCGCCGCGCCCTGTTCGAGCAGGATTGTCTTGGAAAAGAACGTGCGGAACCCCTGCTCCGTCAAACAGCGGAATAGTTCCTCTGCGATGGCCGTGTCTTGCGTCTCGGCACCGTTCGCATCGGTGTTTTTGAAGGAAATGAAGATATCGTAAGGCATAGGATCCCCTCTTTTGCAAATAAGCCACCGAAATTGGAATTTCAATGGCTTACAACGGTATTCGGTAACACATGTTCCCGCGAAAAAAGAACTGCTCCAAAGGACACAAAACGGGCCCATGCCGTTCGGCATGGGCCTGCTTGTTTGCGCCTTGCTGCGACGCTGGAGCTACTGGCCGGACTTGAACCGGCGACCTATTGATTACGAATCAATCGCTCTACCGACTGAGCCACAGTAGCA
>CANREK010000068.1 GCA_947629605.1 uncultured Clostridia bacterium
GCTCGCCCGATTCTTGCCCTCCCCCTGCGTCAGGGGGAGGGGTAGGGGAGGGGGTCCGCCCTCAAACGAAGTCCAAGGAGAAAAAACAATGAGAAATCTCACGCTACTGACCGACCTCTATCAACTGACGATGGGGCAGGGGTATTTCGAGAAAAAGAGGCACGAAGAGACGGCCGTGTTCGACATCTTCTTCCGCCCCAACCGCCTCATCACCTATTCCGTGGCGGCGGGCATGGAACAGGCCGCGCAGTACCTCACAAATCTGCACTTCGACGAAGAGGACATCGCCTATCTCCGTTCGCTCGGGCTCTTTACGGAGGACTTTCTCGCCTATCTCAAAGGGCTCCGCTTCACGGGCGACGTCTATGCCGTGAAGGAAGGGGAGATCGTCTTTCCCTACGAGCCCATTCTGACCGTCAAGGCGCCCATGATACAGGCGCAGCTCGTGGAAACGGCGCTTCTCACCATCATCAACCACCAGACGCTCATCGCCACCAAGGCCTCCAAGATCTGTGCGGCGGCACAGGGAGCCGTCGTCATGGAGTTCGGCCTCCGCCGTGCGCAGGGGCCCGATGCGGGCGTCTACGGGGCGCGCGCGGCCGTCATCGGCGGATGCACTTCCACATCCAACGTCATCGCGGGTCGGCTCTTCAACGTACCCGTCGCGGGCACCATGGCGCACAGCTGGGTCATGAATTTTCCCTCGGAGATCGAAGCCTTCCGCGCCTATGCCGAGACCTTCCCCGACGCCTGTCTGCTCCTCGTCGATACATATGACACTTTGAGAAGCGGCGTGCCGCATGCCATTGAGGTATTCAAGGAGCTCCGCGCAAGCGGCCACGAGCCCAAGGGCATCCGCCTCGACTCGGGCGACCTTGCCTACCTCTCCAAGGAAGCGAGGAAGATGCTCGACAAAGCCGGGTTCGAAAAGGCCATCATCTGTGCCTCGGGCGACCTCGACGAGAATTCCATCCGCTCTCTCAAAGAGCAGGGGGCCAAGATCGACAGCTGGGGCGTCGGCACCAAGCTCATCACGAGCGCCGACCTTCCCGCCCTCGGCGGCGTCTACAAACTTGCCGCCGTCTACGATGAAGCGGGCAACGAGATCCCCAAGATCAAGCTCTCCGACACGACGGAGAAGATCACCAACCCCTCCTTCAAGGAAGTTTACAGAATTTACGACCGTGAGACGGACAAGGCCGTTGCCGACTACATCACCCGCTTTGACGAAGTTGTCGACGAGAGGGAGCCCCTGCTCCTGTTCCACCCCGTCGATACATGGAAGCGCATGACGGTGAAAAACTTCCGCGTGCGCAGACTCCGTTCGCTCCTCATCGAGAGGGGCAAGCGCACCTACGACTCTCTTCCGCTCATGGACATTCAGAGGTACTGCGCCGAGGAAAAGAACAGATTTTGGGAGGAGTATACCCGCCCCGACATGCCGCATATCTATAAGGTGGACTTGTCCCCCGCGCTCTACGAGCTCAAACGCGGCATGGTGGAACAGTACGGAAAGGGAGAGTGAAGCGAGGTGTTCGGACTTTACACCAAGAAAAAAGTGAAAAAGCTCACCGCTCGGCTCAAAGAGGAGTACGAGGGGGCGCTTGCGCGGCAGCGGGAGGCGGCGGAGACCCTCAAAGAGGAGAACCGTGCGCTCTCTGCCCGCGTGCTTGAACTCGAAAACGAGCGCTCGGGTGCGCTTGCCGCCTTTCAGGCCGCCGAACAGGAGCGGGAGAAGATCCGCAAAGAGGGGGAAGAGACGCTCGAAAACGACCGCCGCGAACTTGCCCTTCTCAAAGAAAAATGCAGACTTATGTTGCAAAATTTGCAGGAAAAGTACCCCGACGAGGAGGACACGCGCAGTTTTGCGGCGTTCATGGCGGAGCTCGGCGGCACGGTGGATGACGAGGAAGAGACGGGGTTCAACCTCGACGACGTTACCTCGCCCAAGGGCCCGCTCGACCTCAAACAGCTTTGCCTCGATTTGGGGCTCACGGAGGACGACAATGAAGGATAACGCGACCCCCGTCTTGTCGGCGGAAAAAATCGAAAAACAGAAAAAAATCACACATATGTTGCAGTTTTCGCTCATCGTGTGCGTCGCCCTGTTCGTTGACCAGCTCACAAAACTGCTCGCCTTCGCCTTCCTGCCCGAGCCGACTTCCTATTTCCCCATCATCAAGGGTGTCATCGGCTTCTCGCATGTGGAAAACGACGCCATCGCCTTCGGGATCGGCAGCGGAAACCGCACTTTTATGGTCATCATCATGCTCGTCACGGCCATTCTCATGGTCGGGATCCCCGTTTTGTCCTTTACGGCATTCAAAAAGAATCGCCCCGCGCAGATCTGCCTTGCCTTCATCGAGGGCGGCGCGATCGGCAACTTTATCGATCGTCTGTGCGTAAAAAATGCAGAGGGGGTGGCGGTTGTCCGCGATTTTGTCGATCTCACCCGCTTCGGCTTCGCCAACTGCAACGTGGCCGACTTCTTCATCACCTTCGCCGCAGTCGCTCTCGTCATCATCTTGCTCTTTATCGGCCCGCAGTCGGCATTTCCCCTCAAAAAGGAATGGCGGGATGAGGCCAAAAAGGAAGAGACCAAATGACGGAGCTCACCTTTACGGCAGAGGAGAGCGGGCGGGTGGACGTCTTTTTGAGCGGCGTCACTTCGCTCACGCGCTCGGCTGTCAAAAAACTTGCCGATGAGGGGAACGTCTCCGTCAACGGCACCCCCGTGCGGGCGGGATTTGAGGTAAAAAACGGCGATCATGTGCGCGTTTTCATCCCCGATCCCGTTCCGACCCGCGCCGTGCCCGAGGACATCCCCATCGATATCGTCTATGAGGATGACGACCTCGCCGTCGTCAACAAGGCGCAGGGCATGACCGTCCACGCGGGCGCGGGCAACTACGAGGGCACCCTCGTCAACGCCCTCCTGTACCGCCTCAAAAATCTGAGCGGCGTGGGGGGAGAACTTCGCCCCGGCATCGTGCACCGCATCGACAAGGACACGTCGGGCCTCCTCGTCGTCGCTAAGAACGACTTTTCTCACCTGTCCCTTTCCAAACAGATCGCCGAGAAAGAGGCGAGACGGGAATATCTCGCCCTCCTCGAAGGGGTGGTCAAGGAGGACAGCGGGCACATCGAGACGGACATCGGCCGAGACCCCAAGGATCGGCTCAGAATGGCCGTGCTTCCCGCGGGGAAGGGCAAGCTCGCCGTCACCGATTGGGAGACGGTGGAGCGCTTCAAAGAGAACACGCTCGCAAAGTTCACACTGCATACGGGCAGAACACATCAGATCCGCGTGCACGCAAGATATATGGGGCACCCCGTCGTGGGGGATAAACTCTACGGATATAAGAGACAGCGGTTTCATTTGGAAGGCCAGCTTCTGCACGCCTACCGCCTCACGCTCACCCACCCGAGGACGGGGGAAGTGATGATGTTCGAGGCGCCGCTGCCCGTTTATTTCGCACATATCATTGAAATTTTACGAGGAGAAGAGAGAGGATCATGAAAAAGATCAAGAGAGAAAAGAGGGGCGAACAGGAGCGCAAGGAAGCGCAGAAGTCCGCCCGCGACGTCACCTATGAGAACGAGAAAAAGGAGAATAAGATCCAAAAGGAGAACGCCCAAAGGATGCGCGAGGAACGGCTCAAAAACCGTTGGCGCTTTGCCGATCTGTTCGCGTTTTTCGCCCTGCTCCTCTCGGCGCTCCTGTTTGCGCTCGGCCCGTTCGTGCGCTGGCTGCTCTCAAACAACAGCGCGGGACAGACGACGCTCAACGTTTTGAGCTCCGTCGCACAGTACTGCATGCTCGCCGCGGTCGCGCTTCCCGCATGGTACTTTGTGCGCAAGAAGAACGGTTTTTGGACGATCCTCTTTGTCGTCGTCATCGTCATCTACATCGTAGGCACCATCATGGGCGCCATCTGACGCCGAAAGAGGGGACTTTTGGGGAATGGCATGGCGCCATTTGCCCCGCAAAAGACCTCTGTGACGACAAAGAAAAAATCCTTCCCAAACAGCGCAAAAACGATTGCTTTTTTCGGAAGAATCATGTACAATAATGGCGATGCAGAGATGGCGGAGCGGCCGAACGCGCACGATTCGAAATCGTGTGACGGTGGTGAATCGTCCGTGGGTTCAAATCCCACTCTCTGCGCCAAGGGCAAAATTGCAGTAAAAAACTGTGATTTTGCCCTTTTTGCTTTCCCGCGGACTTTCAAAATGGTCTTATTTTTTGGTTTTTTTGGGTACAAAAATGGGTACAGCATCCAAAAATGCATCGATGACGGCATGGATCTCAGCTTGTTTCTGCCGCATTTTTTCGAGTTTTTGCTCTTCCGAGAGGTCTCCTCGCAGGAAGGTGCCTTTGTCAAGTGATTCGGGATGCGTATAGTATTTCAGGGTAGTTTTGATGTCAGAATGTCCTAAAAGGATGGAGACCGTTTTGATGTCGAGCTTTTCACAATAGACTTTGAGGGTGCCGTATGTATGACGCAAGTCGTGGAGTTTGTGTCCTTTGGAGATGTCTTTGAAAGCTCTGTCTGCCCAGTTCTCTGAGTGCTGGAAAAACAGGCCTTCGGAGATGTCGAATTTGTCGAGCAGTTTCTCCACCATTGGGGTGAGCGGAATGTCTCTGTCGGATAGCTCTGTTTTGGTTCCCGGGATGTGCAGGATCTTCTCTGTGCGGTTTACATGGCAGGCGCCGACGCCCAACGCTTCGCATCTGCGTGTTCCCGTCAGAAAGACGAATGTCAAGTAGAGCTTCTTTTCAAGGGACAGTGATGACGAGTAGAGTGTTCCGAAGAACTCTTTGAGCTCGGTCAATGAGAAAGTCGTTCCCGTTGTCTGCGTGTGGGCGACGTGTTCCAAGCGGTCGCACGGATTTGCTTTGACGAGGGATAGGGTATAGGCCCGTTTGAACATGTTGTTGAGGAACCCTTGCATGATCTGTCGCTTCCGCGTTTGCGGGATCGAATAGAGAAAGTTTTCGATCTGTTGCGGGGTGTATTCGTTGAGCCGCTTGTTGAATCCTGCTTTGATGATGTGGCCGATGTTGTAGGAATAGTTTTTAAGGGTCGTTTCCGCTATTTTTTGATTGCGTTTGTACGGAAGATATTTTTCCTCGAAAAATTCGGAAAGCAAGGGCGCCTTCGGCTTGCGTTTCCGCGTTGGTTGCGGTTTCCATTCGGAAATTTTTCTCTCTAATTTTGTTCTCAGTTCCACCTCCGAACGCCCATACACAGAACCGAACTGTGTTGAGCGGAATTCCAAAAGGCCGCCGCGCCGTTCTCGTACGGAGCCCTTGATGTTGAGTGAAATCAGCATTGCTTTTACCTCCTCGATAAGGGAGCTCTGCTTTGTCTGACCTTCACCCGATTCTACTCTGAATGGAAGGACCCCCGGATCGTCTTTCGGGGTGTCGCATAAAATAGATATGCCCTCCCGCGCGCGGGAGGGCATTGTCATGTTCGGAAGATCTTCATCGCCGCCTTTGACCAAGACGAGATGTGGTCGTGTCGGCTCGTCGGGGAGCATCGACATGAGCTCGGCGGCGAGTTGAATCACTGAGCGCAGCTTCTCACGCATGAGGTTGGTATTCATCTTTTGTATTCTCCTTTGGGAAGTTTCCCTTAGGAGAATTATATATTAAAAAACATCCAAGATTTTAGTCATTTTTTGCGCAACAAAAAATGACTACTTCTCCCGACCTGCTTCAATCGTGTGGGTATTTATTCATATATCCATACGTGGCCGCAGTCCTTGCAGATCACTTTTGTGTGTGTACGCGATTCTTGGCAAGATATTATTATGCTGAGCGTTATGTACATTATCCCGAAATATGCCAAGATTATGATTTGGACTTGGTTGTCGGAAAAAATACTATCTTCTCCGTGGAAGAGCATAGAGAACATTGAAAATGTCGTATATGCTCCCAAACCGATAATTACTGCAAGGACTATGGTCCGAATGATCCGCAATCCGATACTGCGGTGATATTCGGCGATAAAGGCAAGGTTATGGCTTTTGCAGTTCGGGCAAACGATGGGGGTTCCTGTATTCGGATTCGCTGTTTGTTGTTGACTTATAGCTTCTTTCTTTTTTGATCTTTGAGAAAATTCTGTGAGGAGACTCGCAATGATGACGAAAACTGTCACGATGGCGATCGTCACCCAAACCCATGCGTAATTGTTTGAACTTTCAGATCGGGTTGATGTGGGTGGTGTTATGTCTGCCAATCTGGATAAAAGTGTGCTCATAAACATTGCTTTTCCCCTTTGTTTATATTTTTTTCCTGTTTGCTGTTGAGGCGGAATCCGCCGGGTTGCCGCTCAGAGCTCGGAGAAAGATCATGAGATCTTCCTTACGTGTGGGGGAAAGAGCGGCATAAAGTTCGAGGACTTCCCGCTCGTCCCGTGACAGATCCTGCGCCGTCGGGATCGTGGCGCCGAGATCATCTGTTCGCCCGAGGAGATAGTCAACGGAGACGTTGAACGTGTCGGCATATGATTTGAGCACATCGATCGGCGGCGTTGCCAATCCGTTTTCGTATGCCCAAATGTTTTTATTGGTGCTATTGATTGTTTGCGCTAATTGTTTTTGCGTCATTCCGCTTTCAATTCTTAAATTTCGCAGTCTTTCTTTCATTTTTCTCCTCATTTTGTTTTTATTATCTAAAAAACTTAGAAAAAAGTCTTGACAATCTAAAACAAATAGATTATAATGCATTTTGAAATCTAATTGTATTAGATTTTTCTCTTAGAGAAAAATACAAGGAGGGAGATTCAAAATGGCAAAGAAACATTCGATTTTGTCTCGTGTAGCATTTCACAAAAAACGTTGCGCGGATACTCGTGTATCTGAGGGGAAGCGCCTTTATTCGTATTATTGGCTTAATGGCTACAATGATACACATGCAAAGCGCAATCTTTCCGCTGCACAATTGGAAAGGGAAAATAAGCGTGAGATGGGCCTTCTTAGTCGTGACGAATCGATTAAGCTTAACGCGCACATTAACGGCTTAAAGGCTCGTATTGATAGTGATTAACGCTATTTCGCTCTATCTTCTCGTTAATTATTGAAAACAAAGGAGTGTAATTGTGTATGGATTATGACAATGCAATGCGTTCG
>CANREK010000069.1 GCA_947629605.1 uncultured Clostridia bacterium
TCGGGCGCATAGGCAAGGTGAGAGATACGTGCCTCGATGATCTCGATGCCCGCGATATCCACGCGCTGTTGCAATTCCTCGCGGAGAATGGCCGCGATCTCCTGCGCACTGCCGCGGAGAGAGTTTTCATCCCCGTTGGAGGAGACGTCGTAAGGGTACTGCCTTGCGACCTGACGGATGGCCGCATCGCACTGCGTGGAGATGTAGGACATATAGTTTTCCACATTGAATACCGCACGCGAGGTGTTGGTGATGCGCCAAATGACGACGACGGAGATCTCGATGGGATTCCCCTCTTCATCGTTGACCTTCTGTTTGTCGTTGTTGAGGGTCATGGCTTTGAGCGAGAGTTTTCTCGAGATGCCCGCGACCGCCCTTGCGGGGTTGACGGATGAGCAGAACGGGTTCGTCCAATAGAAACCGTCCGTTTTGAGGGTCCCGTAATATTTGCCGAAGAGGGTGAGAACGTACGCCTCATTGGGTTGTAGGAGCTTGAAGCCGATCGACATGATGACCGCCGCGATGAAAATGAGCATCCCGACGGGCATCAGCACGATGAACACGGGATTCTCCTCATCGACACCGAATGCGATGCCGAGGACAAACAGAGCACTGCCGAGAATGATCATGCCGAGGATCACAAAGAGCATCACCCAGCCGTTTGCATGTTTTGCGGGGCGCTCATCGACGACGTTGAGGGGCCGCATTGTCTTGTTTTCTTCCATTGTCATATCCTCCGAATTGTGATATCATTTTGATATCATCATGATAACACCGTTTCCAAGTTTTGTCAATAGGTTTTGATACGATTTTTTTCAAAAAATAAAGTCCTCCCGAGACTTTGAGAGGACTTTTTCGGCCAAAAACATCGTTTTTTTGTTATTTCAACAGTTTTTCGAGCACGGCCTTGCAGGCGAGCTTGCAGTGTTCATAGGTGAGGCCGCCTTGGAAGTAGGCCGTGTAGGGCTTGCGGATGGGCGCGTCGGCGGAGAGTTCGATGCTCGCCCCCGCCACAAAGGTCCCCGCTGCCATGATGACCTTGTCCTCGTACCCCGGCATGTCCCACGGCTCCAACTTCACAAAGGAGTCGACGGGAGAGACCTCCTGCACCGATTGAATGAAGTCGCACAGCTCCTTTTCGGTATGAAAACGGATGGCGCGGGTGATGTCGGTCAGGGGCTTGTCGGTCGCGGGGAAATTCTTATACCCCAAGCGCTCCATGCATCTGCCGATGAGAAGTCCCCCTTTGAGAGACTGCGCGACGACGTGCGGCGCAAGGAAAAAGCCTTGGAAAAAGAGCTGGTAGCCGAAGGCATAGGAGCCGATCTCTCCCCCCACGGAGGGCGCGGTGAGACGGTTTTCGCATAATTTAATGTATTTTTCCTTACCTGCGATGTACCCGCCCGTGGGCGCGAGCCCGCCCCCGGGGTTCTTGATGAGACTGCCGACGATGAGGTCGGCGCCGACCTCGGTGGGTTCCCTCTTCTCGACGAATTCGCCATAGCAATTGTCGACGAAGATGCACCCCTCAAAGCCGATCTTGCGGACATAGGCGCAAAGACGGCCGATCTCTTCGACGGAGAGGGCGTCGCGGAGTTCATATCCGCGCGAACGCTGGATGTAGATCATGTCGAAATGCCACATGCCGAGATGCGCCTTGACGTTGCCGAGGTCGATCTTCCCGCTCCGCGTGAGCGAGATGAAGTTGTAGACGATGCCGAAGTCGGCAAGGGAGCCGATGCCCTCATCCCAAATGACGGGCTGAATGGTGTCGTAGGGCGCACCCGTCACGATGAGGATGCGCATGCCCGGGCGGAGCACGCCGAAGAGCGCGACGGTGAGCGCATGGGTCCCCGAAAGGAGAGCGGGCGACACGATGGCCCGCTCGGCGCCGAAGGCATGGGCATAGACCTTGCCGAGGGCTTCCCGTCCCTCGTCGCCGTAGCCGTAGCCCGTTGTCGGGGCAAAATGGCGGAGTGCGATCTGCTCCTTCCGAAAGGCGTCAAGTACCTTTTCTTGATTGAAGAGCGCGACCTCGTCGATCTCTTGAAATTTTCCCGCAAGCTCCTCTTCTGCGGAGCGAATCATCTCATCAACATTCATATAACTTAACAACCTCTCTTGCTGCCGTTGGAATATCGCACGGCTTGATCTTATGTAGATTTTTCATTTTCTTGAAGAAAGTTTCCTGCCTTTTGGCGTAATTTCGCGTATTTTTCTTGATTATGTCTGACATAGTACTCTGCAAATCGCCATTTTTCAAACTTTCGACGACCTCTTTATACCCTATCCCCTGCATGCACTGCGCATCCTCTGGCACGCCGCTTTGTAAAAGATTCTGAACTTCCCGCACGAGGCCATGAGAGAACATTTCGTCTACCCTCTTCTCGATGCGGCGGTAGAGTTCGTCGCGGGGATAGTCAAAGGCAAAGGCCTCAAAGGGATAGCGGGGCACATCCTTATCGCTCTGCTCGGACTTTTTCTTGCCCGTGAGCTCATAGATTTCAAGCGCACGGATGACCCGCTTGACGTCGTTTTCGTGCAGTTTTTCCGCGCTCTCGGGGTCGACCTCTTTCAATCGGGCGTGAAGGGCGGCCTTCCCCTCCGTCTCTGCGATTTTTTCGTACTTTTCCCGCACAGCCGCGTCTGCGGGAGCGCCGCCGAAGGCATGCGCATAGAGAATGGAGTTGAGATAGAACCCCGTGCCGCCGCAGAGGATCGGCGTCTTGCCCCGCGCGAGGATGTTTTCGACAATGGGAAGCGCCATGCGCTCAAAATCGCTGACCGAAAAGCTCTCTTTGGGGTCCGCGACGTCGATCATATGGTGCGGAATGTTCCCCTTTTCCTCTTCCGTCGGCTTCGCCGTCCCGATATTGAGCCCGCGATAGATCAAAAAGGCGTCGCAGGAGACGATCTCCCCGTCCAAGAGGCGGGCGCATTCCACGGCAAGGGCGGTTTTCCCCGATGCGGTCGGGCCGCAGATGACAAGCAATTTTTTCATACGATGCGTTTGAAGAGCTTTTCGAGCTCGCTCTTCTTAACTTTGACGGCAACGGGCCGCCCGTGCGGGCATTTGAGCCCCATGTCGCCGTCCATGCGTTCGAGGAGCTTTCTCGCTTCCTCATCCGTCAGATATTCCCCGCCCTTTACGGCAGCTTTGCACGCCGCGGAGGCGAATTTATCTTTGAGAAGGTCGGCAAGGCGGATGGCCCTGAGCGATTCCATCGAGGAGAGCACCTCGCCGAAGAAGGCCGTAAGGTCGATGCCCATGAGGTCGCTCGGAACGGCGGAGACCTTGACGCAGCCGCTGCCGAATTCCTCGATGTCGAAGCCCATTTCCCTCAAAATTTGGAAATTTTTGGTGAGAAAGGCGAATTCCGCGGCATTGAGCTCCAAGAGATAGGGAACGAGCGTGGGCTGGGAGATGACCGTCCGCGTCGCGAGTTTTTGCTGCAATTTATCGTAGTTGAGCCGCTCGTGCGCCGCGTGCTGGTCGACGATGTAGGCCTCATCCCCCGCTTCATAGAGAAGGTAAGTGTGGAAGAGCTCGCCCTTGAATTCGAGCGCATGCACATCGACCCGCTCCTGCTTGGCCTTTTTGGCCTCTTCGCGGAGAAGGCGTTGATTTTCGGCAAAGACGTCCTCGCGCGTCTCGACCTCTGCGGAAGCCGTGGGCGCATGGACCTCGTAGCGGATGGGCTCGGGCGTGTAGAAGCGGGGCTCCGACACGCCGCCTTTGACGGGCGAAACGTCGAAGGAGAGCTCCTTTTTGGCCTCTTCATAGGTCATCGTCTCCGTGGAAACGGGCTTCTCGGGCGATGAAGCGGGCTCCGCCTCGGCGGGTTTGTTGTACCCGACGAGGTACTCGACCGCCCTCGAATTGCCGTCGAGAACGGAGGAGATGACCGAATAGACGCTTCCGTAGATGATCTGATTATCTTGGAAGCGCACATCGGCCTTGTTGGGATGCACGTTGACGTCGACGATCTCCTGCGGCACGTCCAAAAAGAGCACATAGAACGGGTACTGCCGCTTCATGAGATAGGCGGCGTAGGCGTTGGTGACGGCCGCCGCCACCGTCTGGTTGACGACGTAGCGGCCGTTGACAAAGAGGCTTTGATAGGTCCTGTTCGGTTTGGAGAAGTTTCTGTTCCCGATGAAGCCGCGGAGCAGGATCCCGTGCTTGTCGGCGGAGATCTCGATGCAATTTTCGAGCGTGGCGGCGCCGTAGACGACGGCGATCGCGGAGGGAAGTCCCTCGCCGAGGGAGCGGAATTTGAGTTTTCCGTTCGCCGTATAGGTAAAGGAGATCTTGGGGCGGGAGAGAAGGAACCGCGCCATCATGTTGGTGACGTCCCCCTCCTCCTGACTGTCCGATTTCAAAAATTTGAGACGGGCGGGCGTGTTATAGAAGAGGTCGGAGACCGTCACTTCGGTGCCCTTCGCCCCCGCGGAGGGCTGAACTTTGCCGAGCTTTCCCCCCTCGCATGCAAGGGAATACGCCCCTTCCCCCGCATCCGAGACGATGTTCATGCGGGAAACGGCAGCGATGGAGGCGATGGCCTCTCCGCGGAAGCCGAGCGTGGAGACGGTGAAGAGGTCCTCCGCGTCCAAGAGCTTGCTCGTCGCATGGGGATGGTATGCCTTTTCAAGCTCCTCTTTCCCGATGCCGCAGCCGTTGTCGGTGACTTTGATCTTTTGTTTTCCGCCGCCCTCGATCTCGACGTCGATCTGTGTCGCGCCGGCGTCGATGGCGTTTTCCACGAGTTCCTTTACGACGGAATAGGGGCGGTCGACAACTTCGCCCGCCGCAATGCGATTGTAAACTTCCGGGGTCAACAGATGGATCATTTGAGTTTCTCCTTCCATTCGGAGATGAGCGCGAGCGCCTGCATGGGCGTGATGAGGTCGATGTCGATGCCGCGAAGCTCCTCTTTGAGATCGAGCGCCTCTTCCTCTTCCGTCTCCTCTTCCACGGGCGTCTCCCGCGTCTTATCCTTCTTTTCGAGCGTTCTCAAAATCGCCTTGGCGCGTGACGTCACGACCTCGGGGATCCCCGCGAGCGCAGCGACTTCCACGCCGAAGGAGCGAGACGCGCCACCGCGCACGATCTTGCGGAGAAAGACGACGCTCCCCGCGATCTCGCGAACGCTGATCTTGTAATTTTTGACCCCTTCGAGCTTGCCTTCGAGTTCGGTCAGTTCGTGATAGTGGGTCGCAAAGAGCGTCTTGGCGCGGACATTCTGCGTCAGGTATTCGATGACCGCCCATGCGATGGAGAGCCCGTCAAAGGTGCTCGTCCCCCGCCCGACTTCGTCGAGGATGAGAAGGCTCTCTTCGGTGGCGTTCCTCACGATGTTGGCGACTTCCGTCATCTCCACCATAAAGGTACTTCTGTCCAAGATCAAGTTGTCGCTCGCGCCGATGCGGGTGAAGATCCTGTCGGTGAGCGGAACGACCGCCTTCCTTGCGGGCACAAAACAGCCGATGTGCGCCATAAAGACGATGAGAGCATTCTGGCGAAGATAGGTGCTCTTGCCCGCCATGTTGGGGCCCGTGAGGATCATCGTGCGGTTCTCGCCGTTATCGAGAATGCAGTCGTTGGGCACGAAACGTTCCTTGGAGAGCGCCTCGACGACGGGATGTCTCCCCTCTGTGATTTCGAGCGCACCCCCCTTGACGAGGATCGGGCGGGTGTACTTGTTTTCCTTTGCGACCGTTGCAAAGGAGAGCAGAACGTCGAGCTTTGCGATCGCGCCCGCGATCTTTTGGAAAACGACGATGTTCTTTGCAAGAATTTCGAGCAGTTCGCCGTAGAGATGTTCTTCGAGGCGCTGTGCCTGATCGTCGCTGCCCAAAATTTTGGTTTCGAGCTCTTTGAGCTCCTCACTGATATACCGTTCTCCGTTGGCCAAGGTCTGTTTCCGCGTATAGGAATAGGGAACGCGGTCCTTGAAGGAGTTGCTGACTTCGATATAGTATCCGAAAACGCGATTATAGCCGACTTTGAGTGTCCTTATCCCCGTCTTTTCGCGCTCCCGCGCTTCGAGTTCGGTGAGAAGCGCCTTGCTCCGCGTCTTGACGTCGCGCAGGGAATCGAGCTGTTCGTTATAACCCGCTTTGATATAGCTGCCCTCTTTGAGCGTCGTGGCGGTCGGGGCGATGGCGCCGTCGATGAGGGCGCACATCTCCCGCGTGTCCGCAAGGTTGCTTGCAATGGAGGAGAGCAGTTTGGAATCGAAGCCCGCAAGCTGGAATTTGATGTTGGGCACGACGGCGAGCGACGCGGAGAGCGCGAGGCAGTCCCTCGGTTGAAGGTTTCCGTTGGAGATGCGCCCCGTGAGGCGTTCGATGTCGTGCATACCGCCGAGCATATCCGTGAGCCCCATGCGCACGACGCCCGCCTGAAAGAGCTCTTCCACGGCGTCGAGGCGTCCGTTGATGCGGTCGATGTCTTTGAGCGGGTTCAAGAGGATGGAAGAGAGCATTCTCCCTCCCATGCCCGTCTGCGTTCTGTCGAGGAGCCAAAGGAGCGAGCCGTACTTTTTCCCCTCGCCGTTGCTCCTCAGAATTTCGAGATTGCGGATGGCGGAGGGATCGAGCGTCATGTTTCCCGAACTGTCGGCAACATGGAGAAAGTTGAAGTTTTTGAGCGCATGTTTCTGCGTTTCGAGAAGATAGGAGATGAGCGCACCCGTCGCGATCGCCGCGCCCGTATGGCCGCCGAGCCCGAGGGCGTCGATGGATGCCACGGAAAATTGTTCGCGCAGGCATTTTTCCGCACTCGCGAGATGGAAGGCATACGGAAGATAGCAGGAGATGGGCGGAAGCGCCCCGCGCGTGACTTCCGCGCTGTCCTTTGTTTCAAAGAGGAATTCGTCGTTGGAGATGATCTCGGCGACGGGCAGATCGACCAAGACGGAAAGGCACTTTTCGGCGCTCGGAAATTCGCCGCAGTTCATCTCCCCCGTCGTGAGATCCGCCCATGCCAAGGCGTAGATGCCGTTGTTTTTATAGGCACAGACGATGTAGTTGTTTTTCTTTTCGTCGAGCAAGCTCTCCTCCGTCACCGTCCCCGCGGTGACGATGCGGATGACGTCCCGATCGACCATGCCCCTGCTCTCCTTGGGGTCG
>CANREK010000070.1 GCA_947629605.1 uncultured Clostridia bacterium
CCGCTACAACGGCGAGGAATACATGTACACGACCGCCTCCCCCGCCAAATTCACCCCTGCGGACATCAAGAGTTTTGGGGAAGAGGCCATCGGGGTCTATTCGATCGGCTTGTCCTTCTCCCAATTTACGGAGCAGAGCTATTACTATGTGCCGCAGATCACCCGCCTCACCGTGGCCGAAGAGGGGCACCCCCTTGCCAAAAATCTTCTCGCGGGGCGCCTTCCAGAAGCCGACGACGACATCTGCGTGAGCAGCTATTTTGCCTCCTGCGCCGCGGCGCTCGGCTTCCTTCCCGTAGGCGAGAACGGCGTGCTCTCCGAGACGCCCAAAAAGATCTCATCCACCGCCGATCTCGTGGGGCAAAAACTCGTCACAAACGAGAAAATCCTCAACATATGCGGCGTTTTCGACAGCGGAAGCGTGCCGAAAAAGTATGATGAGTACAAAGCTATCGACGTCAGCGACAACTACTTTGACTACAACATAGAGCTCAACCTCTACGCCTTCCGCTCCTATCTTGGCGAGGGGCTGCACTCGCTCGCCATTACGACACAGGCGCTCGCCGATACCCTCCTCACGCCGACAAAGATCGTGGAATGGTTCGACAATGCGTCGCAGTCCTTGGCCATTCTCAAAACCGACGAATACGGCACCTATGCGTCCTATTTCATGCGTGCGTACGCCGTCTACGACCCCGACGGCGCTCGCCCCGTGCTCCCCATCGTCGCGGGGAAGGAGATCGCGACCCTGCAAGACGACGAGCTCATCGTCTCCCTTCCCATGCTGGCGGAGCTCTATGGAGACGCCTTGCCCGACGAGAGCGCCAAGGACTACACCGACTACAAGGACTTTATCAACACGGCGATCAACTTCGACAATACGCTCGGCGACGAGGAAAAGGAGGCGGCGGTCTCCGCCATGCAGAGCTTCCTTGCGTCGCACCCGCTCACGGAGGAACTCTTCCTTCCCCGCTACGAAAAAGACGGCTCCGTCATCTATGACAGCGTGGGCAACTTTGACATCGTCGGGGGCTATCTTCCCGATGAAACCGTGTGGAATTACGGCGTCTATTGCTCCGAAAACGCCTATCCGACCCTCATGTCGATAGGACCGCAGCGCGAGGTGACCAAGTATGTGCCCGAGCCCGACGCGACGTTCGACGCCGTGCTTGTCCCCTTTGAACACAGCGCCGCCGCGCTCAACCGTCTCTTCGACAGGGTCAAAGTGACGGACCCCGAGACGGATGTTTTCTACACGACAATCAATACGCTGTACAGCGAGGTGCGCATGGCGTCGGATATCGTGAGCGAGCTGTCCATCGTGTTCCTCGTCATCGGCTTAGTTCTTGCCGTGTTCTCGTCTCTGCTCCTCTTCAACTTCATCTCGATGAGCATTTCCAACAAGAAAAAGGAGATCGGCATCCTGCGGGCGGTCGGCGCACGGGGCACGGATGTGTTCAAGATCTTTTTCTCGGAGAGCGGCATCATCGTCGGCATCTGCACGATCCTCGCCCTCATCGGCACGGCGATCTTGACCTTTGTCATCAACAACATTCTGCGGGACAGCATCGGATTCGACGTGACGCTGTTCGTGTTCGGCCCCGTGCCCATCTTGGTGATGGTGGCCGTCTCCGTCGCCGTCGCGGTCATTTCCACCTTCCTTCCCGTCTACCTCGCCGCAAGAAAGAAGCCTGTGGAAAGTATAAGAGCACTATAAGGTTTCGAACATTTCTTTGCTCGGCCTACGGCCTTCGTAAAGAAACTGTTCGAGCGAACACGCCCTGTTCATCAATCACTTTGGTCTCGGAAACGTTATATGCAAGGACATTAAGGTTCCCGTAGGGTACCAAATAGGGTGCGCTTAGGCAGGGAGACCCTGCCACGCGCAGTAATTGGGAATGAACCCCCACCCCTACCCCGCCCCCTTTCCAAGGGGGCAGGCAAGAGGAAGCGGGCGCCGTGTAGCGGCCCCGCTCATTCTGCCCCGCCCGCATTCTAATCACGTCGAAGGGCGGCACGAGGAGCGTAGCGACGAAGTAGCGTAGCGTGTGCGGCGTCATGCTGAGCCGCGGAAGAGAGAACACAGTCTACGAGAGAATGTCCGAAGCATCTCGCCGCACAGTGTCCGTAATCGCCCCGCGAGATTCTTCGGGTCAAGTCATCGGACTTCGTACAGCCCTACGGGCTCGGAATGACGCGGGGCGGCATGTGCTTCCGCATAATAATCCCCCCCCCACCACAATTTTTCATTTTTAATTTTTAATTTATAATTCCTCTTATCACCCTTTCGGCGTTGGAAAAGGCGAGCTTTTCGACGACACGGGGCGGGAAAATATTGCACAGGGTATCGAAAAACCGCGGCAGATCGGCCGCGGTTTTCAAATACGCATTCTGCGGAATGCCGTCAAAGTCGCTCCCGAGCGCCAAGACGTCCTCGCCGCCGACCTTCAAAATGTGCGCAATCTGCGCGATAAGTGCGATTTTTTGCCCCTCGGCGGACTTGTCGGAAGAGAGAAATTCGTCATAGAAATTCAGCCCCATGACCCCGCCGCAGTCCGCAAGCGTCTCGATCTCCCCGTCGGTCAGGTTCCGCGTGTGGAAGCGGCACGCCCGCGCGTTGGAATGGCTGGCGACGAAGGGAATGTTATGTTCCTTGCTCCAAGCGGCGACGTCGAAAAAGAGGGCATCCGACCCGTGCGACACGTCGACGATCATATGGAGCTCCCCCATTCGCTCCACAACTTCCCGTCCGAAGGGCGTGAGACCGTTGAATTGTCCCCCCACCACCGCCTGCGGCGGAACCTCCCCCCTAAGGGGGTAGGCCTTATGCGCCGTGCCGATAGTATTATCAAAATTCCACGTCAACGTCATCATCCGCACCCCTTTTTCGTGCAATAAGTGCAGATTTTTGAGTTCATTCCCGATCGCCTCGCCCCCTTCCACGGTGAGCATGGCATGAATGCCGTCCCCTTCGAGATCGGCCGCCCTCTTCACCCACCGATAGCCGTCGCGGCGACACATTTTTGCAAACTTATCGCACAGTTTCAGCGTCTCGCCGAGCCCGCCGCACGGGGTGAAACAGGCAAAGCATTCCAAATGGCACCCGCCCGCCCGCAAACTCTCCTCAGTGACAGAAAGAACGCCCTCCTTGGTGAGGGCGTCCGTGTGCAGATCGATATATTTCATCCCTTGTAGAACAGCCGTACAATGCAGCCGAGCACTTTCGGCAGCTTGATACAGATGATCATAAAACCTCCCCGCTGTTGATGACGAGCACATATCCCCTCTCCACCCGAAACGAAAATTCGTTTCCCGTCGTGAGATTGGAGATGCCGCGCGTGGAGCCGTAGCCGAGGCGCAGCTCTTCTGCGGCATATTTGAGCCCCTTCATCTCCATGATATGCGCCTCGCCGCCGAAAGGCAACAGGGAAACCGTCTGCCCCCTTCCGCATGCAAAGGTGTGGTCGCCGACCCCGACGAGGGTGAGCTCCGCACCGTTTGTTTTCATCATGGCGAAGGTCATGCCGGCCGTTTTTGCCTTAAATAAGAGGTGCAGATTGCCCAAAAAATGGTCCTCGCGCCTTCCCCCGCCGCCGTAGATGACGACGCCGTCACAGCCGAGCTCCAAGGCTCTGTCCACGGCAAGTTCGCCATCCGTCTCGTTCTTTTCGGCGGGAAATGTGCGGAGGGGTGCGGGGGTCGGGGTCTCGTCGAGGGAGTCGAAGTCGCCTAAATTCTCGTCGATGCGCACCCGCCCCTTGGCCCAAGCGTAGGCGCCGTCACAGCAGATGACATAGGCGCCGTCGGCGGGAATTTCGCCGCGGTAGGGCTCGCCGTTGAGGAGAATGGCCGCCCTCATCCGCGCAGTCTCCGAATGGTCGCAGCCATGTCCTTGGATTTGAACACCGTGCTCCCCGCAACGATGACGTTTGCGCCCGCCGCAATGACATCTCTCACATTCTCCTCGGTGATGCCGCCGTCGACCTCGATATCGAGCTCGGCCTTCCCGCATTTGATGCAGAAATCGCGCAATAACTCTATTTTTTTCAGCGTTTCGGGGATGAATTTCTGCCCGCCCCAGCCGGGGTGCACGCTCATGAGAAGGATCATGTCGGCGCCCACTTCCACGGCGGGAAAGACCTTGTCTACGGCCGTCTCGGGATTGATGACGGCGGCCTTTTTCACGCCATAAGTTGCGATTTTTGCAAAGAGCGCGGGGATGTCGCACGTCTCGACATGGACCGTGATGTTGTCCGCGCCGGCCTGCACAAAGTCCTCGATGTGCGTCTCGGGGTGCAGGACCATGAGATGGCAGTCGAGCGGCAGTTTGGTGTGCGGGCGGATGGCCTTCACCATCTGTGCGCCGAAGGTGATGGGCGGCACAAAATTCCCGTCCATGACGTCGCAGTGGATGAGGTCGGCGCCGCTCGCTTCGAGGCGCCCCACTTCCTCGCCGACCCGCGCAAAGTCACTTGCAAGGATCGACGGCGCAATTTTGATGTTCATGCTTTCCTCCTTTTTTATACTAAGGTGATGGTTCGACTACGCTCACCATGACGCGATCAGAATGCGTTGCCTACCCCCTACCCCCTCCTCGGGAGGGGGCAAAGGGAGACCGCTCATTCTGAGCGTAGCGAAGAATCCCAGCAAACGGGCGGAGTATGTGCTTCTGTATGAGCGGCCGGTTTCATTCGTTATTCCCGCTCAAAAACTTTGCCCTCAGTTGGCCGCAGGCGCCGCCGATGTCGCTCCCCATGCTGCGGCGGAGGGTCGCCGAGATGCCCTGCTTCTCCAAGACCCCCAAAAAGCGGTAGGCGTCCTTGTCGGAAGTGCCCCGAAGGTCCCTCTCCTTGACCTCGTTGAGGCGGATGAGATTGACGTGGCAGGGCCTCCCTTTGAGAAGGGCGGCGAGGGCAAGCGCATGCGCTTCATCGGCGTTTTCGCCCGCGATGAGGCTGTACTCAAAGATGTATCGCCTGCCCGTCTGTTCAAAATAAAAACCGCATGCGTCGAGAATTTCGGCGATCGTGTATCTGTTTGCGATGGGCATCGTGCGCCTTCTCTCTGTATCGGTGACGGCGTGGAGGGAGACGGTGAGGTTGAGCGGGATGTTTTCGAGGGCGAATTTCCTCATCTCGGGAACAAGGCCGCAGGTGGAAAGAGAGATGTTCCGCGCACTGATGCGGATGCCCCCTTCCGCCGTGACGAGGCGCAAAAACTTGACCACGTTGTCGTAATTGTCAAAGGGTTCGCCGCTGCCCATGAGCACGACGTTGGTGACTTTCCGCTCTTTGAGCGTGCCGCCCTCCGCGCGGTTGACGGCGAGGATCTGCCCCAAAATTTCCCCCGCCGTGAGATCGCGGATGCGGCCGTTTAAGGTGGAAGCGCAGAACTTGCACCCCATGCGGCAGCCGACCTGCGTGGAGACGCACTGCGTGTTGCCGTACTCATACGACATCAAGACGCCCTCGACGATGTTGCCGTCCGCAAGGAGGAAGAGGAACTTCTTGGTGCCGTCTTTCGACACATAAGTCTCCAAAATTTTGACGGGCTCGTCCTCGTATTCCTCCAAAAGGGCGGTTTTGAGCGCCGCAGAGACGGGGATCTTGGAGATCGCTTTCCCCTGCATGAGCCCCTCGAAGAGCTGTTTTGCGCGGAACGACTTCTCCCCGTGCCTCGAAACGAGCGCGGAGAGCTCCTCAAAATTCAGATCTTGCAGAACTTTTTTCATGCCTTGCGCCTCAACTTTGCGACATAGAACCCCGCACCGAAGGCAGTATCGGGCAAAAACTGCACCCCATATGCCGTTTTTTCGTGTGCAAGGGTGGAAGATACGAGCTCCGCAACAAAGCCGCTGTTTTCTCTCAGAAAGGCCCCGACAACGCCGTCGTTTTCGGCATCGAGAATGGAACAGGTGGAATAGTACAAGGCGCCGCCCTCTTTGAGATAGCGGGCGCAGTTGCGCAAAATTTTGAGCTGAACTTGCGTTAAATCGACAATATCTTCGCTTTTTTTGGAGAGCGGCAGGTCGGGATTCTCCGAAACGGTGCCGAGCCCCGAACAGGGCACGTCGCACAGGATGCCGTCGAACTTTTTCTCGAATGCGGCATTGAACACGCTCGAATCGGCCTGCATGGCCGTCGCATTCTGCACCCCCATGCGGCGAAAATAGCTCAAAATGAGCTCCACGCGGTGGCTGTGAAGTTCGCAAGACGTCACATAAGTGCACTTTTTTGCGAGGAGCACGCTCTTTCCGCCGGGCGCGGCGCAGGCGTCGAGAAAGTTCTCGCACGGTTCGATGAGGTCGCAGATCGCGACGCTCCCCACAGACTGAAAGGTGTAATCGCCGCGGTCGAACCCCTCGTCGCGGGCGAAATTTTTGAAGATATAGAGATGTTCAAACGGCGTGTCCTCGTGCGGGCGGGCAAGATAGTTCTCCTCGCCCCGCTCGAAGCGGACTGTGACGCCGTGGCTCCTTGCAAGGAGGATGTTCTCCGCCCTCGCGCCGTAGCGGGCGCAGAGCTCATGCACGGCAAAGAGGGGGAAATTGCTTCTTGCGGCAAGCCCCTCTTCGCCCGCGGGCAAGACGACCTTGCTCTCGTCGAAGCGGCGCAAAAAGGCGTTGGCGAATCCCGACGCTCCCCCTTTCCCCATCTTTTTGAGGAGTTCCACGGCCGTGTCCGTCACCATGTAGCGGGGTTTTTCCAAAAAAATCAACCAATATAGCGCGATTTTAAGCACGATCCGCACGCCGCTCTTGGGCGATTTTTCGGCGAACGCCGCGATACAGCGGGTAAGATAGCCGTCGTTTTCGAGCACGCCATAGACGGTTTTGACCGTCCGTGCGCGGTTGAGCTCCTCGATGGGCGTCTCTGCGAGGGCGATTTTGAGATGCGCCCCCTCCGAATAGACTTTGGTCAAAATGACGTAGGGATCATAGAACGGGTTGGTCAAAGCGATCCCCCTCCCGAAGTTTTCGTCCGTTGCAGAAGTCCCTGTCGCTCATCCGCTTGCCGCCCGCGGGTTGAAGCTCGGAGATGCGCACGGCTCCCTCCCCGCACTTGACGATGAGCCCCTGTTT
>CANREK010000071.1 GCA_947629605.1 uncultured Clostridia bacterium
GGGGGCAAGCGTTACGGAAGCCGTCATCCGCATCTCCGCAGGCGCCGCCGAACACATCCCCGTCGCAAAAGTTCCCTCCATCAATGCCGCCATCGATTCCCTCAAAGCGCGTGGCTATTGGGTCTACGGCTTGGAAGCGGGCGGAGAGAGCATCTACGAAACAAAACTGACGGGAAAAGTCGCCCTCGTCGTCGGAGGCGAGGACAGCGGGGTCAAACGGCTCACCAAGGAAAAATGCGACAAAATTCTCTCCATTCCGCTCTTCGGAAGGGTCAATTCGCTCAATGCATCCGTCGCGTTGGGCATAGCGGTGTATGAGGTCGTGCGTGCAAGAATTCAAGCATGAAACAGATGAAGCGCTCGTCATGATGGCGCAGCAGGGGAACACGGCGGCGACGGAGGAATTGCTTCTCCGCTACAAGAACGCCGTGCGTGCCCGCGCACGCAAATTTTTCCTCGTGGGCGGCGAGACGGACGACCTCGTGCAGGAGGGGATGATCGGGCTGTATTCCGCGATCGGCGCCTTCGACCCCGCGGCGGGCAAACGCTTCAAAAATTTTGCCTATCTCTGCGTGACGCGGCGCATTTACGATGTCCTCCGCGCGGCGGGGCGGCAAATTCTGCCCGAGGAGGAGATCGACCCCGACACCGTTGAGAGCGGCATCTCCCCCGAGGAATTTTTGATCGACGACGAGTCGCGGGCGGAGATCCGTCACAAGATGATGACGGTTTTGAGCGATTTTGAATTCCGCGTCATCACAATGTATCTCGACGGCATGAGCTACGGAGAGATCTCCGCCGCCATGGGCAAGGAGATCAAGAGTATCGACAATGCCCTGTCACGGGCCAAGAAAAAGCTCATGGGCTGTTTGAAGTAGTTTACTTTCGGCAAAAGGAATCAGACGAACATGTATGCAAACGCCTTTCTCCATGTACAGGCATTACAATTTATCTTGCTGTGCCTCGTGCCTCTCGGCGCCTATGCGACCTATAAAAACAGGATCCTTTCCTTTGTTGCCGTCTTTGGCGTAGCCGTCTGGTTTCTCGTGTTCAAGGGCGCGGAATATTGGAATTCTGACCGTCTGCCCATGGATATCAGCGCGATCTGCTATTTTCTGTATGCGTTTTGCGCCTTTCTGCCCGTGCGGCCCCTCAAAGTCGCCGCCGCGCAGATCGCAGGCCTCTGCGGCGTTGTCTACGGCCTTGTCATGCTCTCGGCGCCCCAAATTTTCAGCGCGAGAGACACCAATGAGATGACCTTATACTTGGCCATCGTCAACCATGCGCTTCTCTTTTTCGGCGGCCTCGCGATGTTCGGCCACATTCGGTTTGCAAAGACCGATTTCCTTTGGACGCTCGCCGTCTTGGGCGCCGTCATCGCCTATATCGAGATCTGTGTTGCCCGTGGCGTCGCAGAGGGGAACGCCGTCTTTTCCAAGATCGTCGACGGGTCGATCATTCAAGTCCCCGCGCCGACCTTCTCGATGACTTGGTGGTACTATGTGCTCTATTATCCCATCGTGTTCGGCCTGCTCGGGCTATGGATCGCGCTCACCTATGCGATCAACCGCAGCGCCGTACGTTCTAAACAAAAAATCGGCTTTTTTGCCGTTTGAGGAGTTCTATGCATCTTTCGCTATACCGAAAATTCCGACCGCAGACCTTTGAGGAAATGGTGCGGCAGGAGCATGTCGTTCGCGTTCTCAAAAACCAGATCGAGAGCGGAGCCATCGGGCATGCCTATCTCTTTACGGGTCCGCGGGGCACGGGCAAGACGACCGTCGCCCGCATCTTTGCGCGGGCCATCAACTGCGAGCACCCCTCAAACGGTTCTCCGTGCGGGAAGTGTCCGACCTGTCTCGCCCTTCAAAGTTCCATGGACGTCACCGAGATCGACGCCGCCTCCAACAACGGCGTCAACGAGATGAGGGACCTCCGCGAGAAGGTCCAATATCCGCCCGTCAACGGAAAATATAAGGTCTATATCATCGACGAAGTCCACATGCTGACGGACAGCGCCTTCAACGCGCTTCTCAAAACGCTCGAAGAGCCGCCCGCGCACGCCGTGTTTATTCTGGCGACGACGGAACCGCAGAAGCTCCCCGCCACCATTCTCTCCCGCTGTATGCGGTTGGATTTTAAGCTGATCCCCGAAGAGGATCTCGAAAAACACCTCATGCGCGTGCTCGACGACATCGGCAAGAAGTACGACAGAGAGGCGGTCGCCGCCATCGCCCGCGCGGGCGCGGGAAGCGATCGCGACATGCTCTCCATCGCCGAGATGTGCATCGCCTATTCCGACGAATTGACTTATGAGGGGGTGACGGCGGTCCTCGGCGCGGCCGATTTCCACGTCACCTGCGGGCTCGTTGCGGCGCTTCTCGGCGCGGACAGCGGCGAAGCGGTCGCGCGGACGGAGAAACTTCTTTCCGAGGGCAAGGCCGTGGGCGTGCTCGTGAGGAACGTGCTCGAACTTTTGAACCAAGTCCTCGTCGCAAAGACCTGTCAGGGGGCGGAAAAACTGCTTTCCCTTCCGAAAGAGCTCTTTGCGGAGGTCAAAAAGCTCGCCGACGATGCCGACGGCAAGGCCATCCTGCGGGCGACGGAGATCATGGCCAAGGCCGAAAACGAACTCCGCTACACCGCTTCGCCCCGTATCGTCTTGGAGACGGCGATCGTGCGCATCGCAACGCCCGCCGCGGACTACGACATCGACGCCCTCCTCGTGCGCATGAGTGCGCTCGAACGGGAGCTTCAAACCATCAAAGAAAAGGGGATCGCAGTGACTTCGGCCCCGATGCCTCCTGTGAATGCGGAGACGCCAAAGGCAGAACCTAAGGCGGAACCGAGCCCAGAACCCGCACCCGCGACCGTGCCGACGGAGGAGGACGAACTTCCGCCCCCCGAGGAGCCGATGTTCGAGGAGGCGTACTTCTCGGATGCACCGCTCCCTCCCCCCGAACCCGCACCCAAACCCGCTCCCAAACCCGCGCCCACGGCGACAAAAGGTGAGGCGGGACCCGCGCCAAAGGTCGAAACGGCGCCCAAGGACGGCATGGCGGCATTCGGCATGTTCATGCGGACGCTCCGCAAGACCTGCCGCAACGGGGTGCTCGTCACCATCTGTTCGGACCTCGAAGCGGACTTCGAGGGGAACTTGTTCGTGCTCTACACCGACAACGACACCGTGCTCCGCTCCCTCAAACGCGAGGAGCACATGGCCGTCTTGAAGCAGGTGCTCTCCGCGATCGGGATCGACGACTTCGACCTCAGAATGCGTGGTCAGGTACAGAAGGAGAGCGGTATCGAACAGCTCAAAAGAGATTTCAAAGACTATCCGATCGAGGTAAAATAAAGGAGGAAACAATATGGCTTACGGCAGAGGCGGCAACATGGGCGGCATGGGAAACATGCAAAACCTCATGAAACAGGCCCAAAAGATGCAGGAAGAGATGCAGGAGACCGAAAAACTCCTCGACGAATGGGAGATCGTCGGCACGGCGGGCGGGGAAGCCGTCGTCGTGTACATGAACGCAAAGAAGATCATCGACGGGATCGAGATCGACAAGGAAGTCATCGACCCCGAGGATGGCGAAATGCTCGAAGATCTCGTGCTCGCCGCCATTCTCGACGGCTATAAAAAGGCCGATGCGGTCTATCAGGAAAAGATGGCAAAGTTCGGCGCGGCAGGCGGGAACTTGGGAGGGCTCTTCTGAGGTGGAAGTCTTTATCGAACCCATCGGGAGACTCATGAACGAGTTCTCCAAATTGCCCGGCGTCGGCAAAAAGACGGCGCAGAGATACGCCTACCGCGTCATCAACATGTCCGAAACCGAGGCGCATGCGTTTGCCGATGCCATCATCGGCGTCAAAAAGCGGGTGCATTTCTGCAAAATTTGCGGGAATTTCACCGAAGGCGACGTCTGCGACATCTGCCGTCTCCGCGATAGCGGCACGATCTGCGTCGTCAAGGAACCCAAAGACGTCATCGCGCTCGAAAAACTGCACGAATTCAAGGGCGTTTACCATGTTCTGCACGGCGTCATCGACCCCATGAACGGCGTCACACCCAACGACATCCGCATCCGTGAACTGCTTGCGCGGGTGCAGGAGGGCAACGTGCAGGAAGTCATCATGGCGACCAATCCCGACGTCGAGGGCGAGGCGACGGCCATGTATATCGCAAAAATTCTGAAACCGCTCGGCGTCAAAGTGACCCGCCTCGCACGGGGCATCGCCATCGGCAGCGAACTCGAATACACAGACGACGTCACGCTCGCCCGCGCACTCATCGAAAGAAAGGAAATTTAAGGAAACAGTATGAAAATCAGCGTTTTGGGCTGTGGAAGATGGGGTTCCTTCATCGCATGGTACCTCTCCCGCCGCGGCAACGATGTGTATAGCTGGGGGCCCGAGGATTCGGATTCCTACAAGATCTTAAAGGAAACGGGCAAGAACGACTATGTCACGCTCGACAAAAACATCACGCTCACCTGCGACCTCAAAGAGGCCGTGGAGCGGGCGGAGCTCATCGTCATCTCCATCTCCTCGCAGGGATTGCGCGGATTCATGAAAAAGGTCACGGCGTTCGACGTCTCGGACAAGATATTTGTGCTCTGCATGAAGGGCATCGAGACGGGAACGGGCAAGCGCCTCTCGGAGATCATGGTCGAGAGCGGCATTTCTCCCCAGAAGATCGCCGTCTGGGTGGGTCCCGGGCACATTCAAAGCTTTGTGCAGGGGGTCCCCAACTGCATGGTCATCGATTCCGCAAACGAGGCATTGAAGCGGGAGCTCGTGCATTCCTTCAAGAGCGATCTCATCCGCTTTTACTACGGGAACGACCTCATCGGCACGGAGATCGGCGCGGCGGCAAAGAACGTCATGGGCATCGCCGCGGGCATCCTCGACGTCATCTGCGTGCCCCTCAAAGGCCCGCTCATGTCCCGCGGGGCGCGGGAAGTCGCCCGTCTCATCAAGGCGATGGGGGGAAACGAGCTCTCCGCCTACGGTCTTGCGCATCTCGGCGACTACGAGACGACCCTCTTTTCGCAGTACTCCCACAACAGGATGTACGGCGAGATGCTGGCACGCGGTCAGCGGTTCGAAAAGCTCGCCGAGGGCGTCGCCACGAGCGAGGCCATGCGGTATTTAGGGCAGAAGTACCATGTGGACCTTCCCATCACCGAGGCCGTCTACAACGTCTGCTACGGCAAGGGCGACGACGAAAAGCGCTGCCGCGAGGAGATCGACAAGCTCTTTTCCCGCAGTACCAAGGACGAAATGTACGAATAAATCGCAAAAATAAAGGATTTGCATAGTACTATGTCAGACATAATGGAAGAAAATAATCAACAAATTGAACAAATCGAGGAAAATGAGCCCCAGGAAGAGCCCTTTCTCGTGACGTCGTGCAAGATCGACGGAAACTTGCAGAGGGAAATCTCGAGGCCGGTCATCCTCTACTGCCGTATCGCCATGGCCGTGGGCATTCCGCTCGTGCTCGCCTACATTGTCCTGTCTGTTCTGAAAGATGAAGAAATTTTACCTGCGATCCCGACCGCAGTCCTCTACGGTATGCTCTTTTTCGGGGCGGTTTTGTTTGCAACGGGAATTGTGTTCCATTTTTCCGTCAAAAAGAACATCAACAACGCCGAACGGGTCAACCAGACGAATGAGTATTCCTTCTACGATGACTACATCACCATGACGTCCATCCGCAACGGCGAACGCCTCGGCGCGTCAAAGATGTATTATGTTGACTTTTTTAAGGTGAAAGAGGGGAAGAGGTTCTTTCTGCTCTATCTCAACTCCGCATCCTTGCTGCCCGTGAGAAAGAGCGAACTTTCAGAGGAGGAGATCGCCCGACTTCGCACCGCCCTTCGGATCATCAAGAAGTGAGGGGACTTTCGACAAAAAATTTTGAAAAAAATGCAAAACCGCGAGAAAATGCTTGACAAGCTGTCCTATATCGTGTAAAATTTAGAATGTTACGCACGGGGGCGTAGCTCAGTTGGTTAGAGCGCTTGCTTGACATGCAAGAGGTCGCAGATTCGAGTTCTGCCGTTCCCACCACAGACCCTGTATATTGTGCCATTCACCTTCTGCATCAGCGCCGATATATGGGGTTTCGTTTTAGAAAAAAAATCCCGCCTTCAAGGCGGGATTTTTGCTTTTCTTTATAATTTTGCTTCGCGGTCGAGGGCGCGTTTTTGGTCGCGCTCTTTGAGGGCCTGTTTCTTGTCGTAGGTATGTTTGCCCTTGCAGAGGGCGACTTCCACCTTGATGAGGGCATCCTTGAAGTAGATTTTGAGGGGAACGAGGGTGTAGCCGCGCTCATTGACTTTGCCGACGATCTTGGAGATCTCGATGCGGTGCAGGAGCAATTTCCGATCCTTGCGCGAGTCGCGCGTGGAAAAGGCGCCGCTCTTGTCGTAGAGGGCGATGTGCATGTTTTTGAGAAAGACTTCGCCGCCGCGGATCTCGCAGAAGCTCTCCCCGAGGGAAGCCTTGCCCGCGCGGAGGGACTTGACCTCGGCCCCTTCGAGCACGATGCCGGCCTCGTATTTATCCCCGATAAAGTATTCAAACGAGGCGGATTTGTTGACCGCAATGATCTTCATAGCCGAATTATACCATAGAGATTGATGAATGTCAAAGAATTTTGAGAAGGGAGAAATGCACTCTCCGCGCCCCGAGGTCCACGCCAATGACTTTGACCTTGATCCTTTGCCCGAGGCGGAAGGAATGACGGTTTCCGCGAAGCAGATATCTCTCTTCGAGGAATTCGTAGCTGTCGTCGGGGAGCGTCTCGATGGGGATGAGGCCCTCGACGGAGTTGTCGAGTTCGGCAAAGAGCCCGAACGAGGTCACGCCCGAGACGGCCGCCTCGTACTCTGCCCCGATCTTGTCCTGCATGTAGAAGGCGAGAAATAGGGCATCCACATCACGTTCGGCCTCCATGGCGTTCCTTTCACAGGCGGAGGA
>CANREK010000072.1 GCA_947629605.1 uncultured Clostridia bacterium
AGAACGGGAAGGGGACGCTCGAACTGCAACTTGCCCTCGACGAGCTCTTGCAGGGCCTCGGCGTGGACCCCGCCGCCCTCTCGCTCGGCACCGCCAAGGTCCGCGTGAGCGGCAAGGATCTCTCCCTCGATGCGGGGGCGCTCTACCTCTACGTTTCCGCGGCAAAAACCGCACCCATCCCCGCAAAAAATGTCGAGAGCTATCCCGACATCGCGCCCTTTGCCGCCGCCATCGGCAAGATCTTCGCAGAGGGCTATCTGCGGGCGGAGCTCTCCTATCGCGGCGAACTCGGGGTCGAGGGGAGCATCGACGTCGACCTCGGGGCGCTCAACGTGTCCGCCACCCTTCGCCTCACGCGCGGCGGGGAGAGCAAGACCTTCCGCCTTGCCTTCCTCCGTGCGGAAAGTCTCGTCTATTTGGAAGTCGACGGGCTCAAAATCGGCGCCACGACCGACGAACTCGGCGAACTCATCGGGGCGTTTCTGCCCGGCTCCGACGGGGTCGCGCTTGCGCCCGTAGAAGCGCTGCTCGGGAACCTCGGCGCCATCGTCAGGACGGAAAAGACGGAGAGCGGCGCCGCAAAACTTTCGATCGCGCTCGACGGACTTCTCTCCGCCTTCGGCATGGATGTCGGGGCGCTCGGCACGCTCGAAATTTCCGCCGAGACCGACCGCATCGCCCTCACCGCCGCGGATATGGCGCTCACCATGACGCTTGCCCCCGGCGAGAGCTTCAACGTGGCAACGGAGGAATATGTCGAAGTCCTGCCCTATGTGCTCGGCATCAAGGATCTCCTGTCCCGCCGCGGGGCCCTTCGGATCGCGCTCGGCTTTGAGGGAAGCGTCTCGCTTGCGGGCGACATCTATCTCGACTTTTCGGCGGAGGAAGGGGACCCCATGGCGGTCGCCGACCTCGATGTCGTCTACGGGAGCGTCGAAAAGGAGATCGCACTCACCTATCTCGGCGACACCGTGTATCTGTCCGTCGGCGGGCTCGGGTTGAAGGCGAACGTCAACGACCTTGCCGCGCTCTTCTCCGAGGGCGACGGAGACCTTCTCTCCATTCTCGGGAACTTGCTCTCCGTCAACTTCTCCGAACTCATTCCCGCCTTAAAAAGCGGTGAAACCACGCTGGAAATGAAACTCGCGCTCGACAAACTCGTCGCGGCGCTCGGCTTCCCGCTCGACGGATTCAAGCTCGGCGAGGCCTCCGTCACCGCCTCCGACGACGGCGTCACGCTCTCGATGGGCGGCCTCAACGCCACGGTCGCCGCGGCGGACGGCATGCCCGAGCGGAACATCGCCGAGGAGGACTTCACCGACATCGCGCCGCTTGCAAAGACGGTTGCCTCGCTCCTGAAAGACAATTCTTATCTCACCGCCGCGGTGCTCTACAACTCGGACAGCTTTACCCTTGCGGGCGAAGTCAAAATCGACGTCTCCGCGCTTGCGATCGAAGCCGACCTCACGGCGACCTACGGCGGGGCGGAAAAGGCCTTTACGGTGGCCTATGTCGGCGACGGTATGCTGTACTTCACCGTCGACGGCTTCCGTCTCAGTGCGGACATCGACGCCGCAAAGGAGCTCGTCTCTTCCCTCGCCAAAGAGGGCAAAGGGGATCTCTCGCCCGTGGAGGAACTTCTCGAAAATCTTGAAGATATTGTTGATTTCAAGAGCTCGGACGGCACATTCGAGATGGCTGTCGCGCTCGATGAGATCCTGCGTATCTTCGGCATCGACTTCGCGGCGGGGAACGCTGCGATCACGGCCGACGGCGAAACGCTCGCCGCCTCGGCAATGGACGGCAGCTTGACCCTCGACGTGACGCGCGGCCGGAAATTCTCCGTCTCCACCGACGGCTACATCGAGATCGTCTCCCATGTGCAGACGGTCCTCGACCTTCTCGGCGGCGACACGGTGGATGCCGCTGTGTCCCTCGCGCTCGGCGACCTCACCGTCGAGGGCACCCTCACGGTGCAGATGGGGACGTACGAGATCTTCGGCGACCTCACCGTCACGAGCCCCGATCTCAGCATCAAGCTCGGCCTTGCCTTCTTCCCCGGGGAGGATGGCCTTGAAAGCGGCACGCTCCTTGCGAGCATCAACGGCTTCAAGATCAAGGGCAGCCTAGGCGAGATCGTCGCCCTCGTGGAAAGCGTCATGGATCGGACGGGCACGGGCATGGGGGATCTCTCCTTGCCCGACCTCGAAAGTCTGCTTCCGCGCCTGCTCTCCGTCGATCTGAGGGAGCATCTCTCGCTCATGGAGACGGTCGGCGGCGGTTCCCGCTCCCTCTCCGTCACCGTGTTCGGCGCCCAACTCATCGAGGCGCTTCCCGAACTCGGCCTCGACTTCGACAAACTCACGATCAAAATTTCCGAGGGCACGCTTGCTCTCACCATGCAGGGCGTGGACGTCAAGGTCACGGCGGGCAGTGCGATCCCCGTTGTCGACGCGGCCGCGTATGCCGACATCGGCCCCATCATGGAGACGGTCTCCGCGCTCCTTGCGGGCGATTGCCTCACGGCGGAAGTCAACTATCAAGGCCCCGTCACCGTCACGGGCCCCGTGTCTGTCTCCTTCCGCGATCCGAACGCGCCCGAACTCACCGCCGCCCTTCAAATCTGTGCGGGAGAAAGCGCACTTCCCGTCGGCCTCTACTACGGCGGCGGCATGCTCTGCCTCGACCTCGGCGGCGCCAAAGTCAAGACGAGTACGGAGAAATTCAAGGAGCTTCTCTCCTCGCTCCCGTCGGATACGGGGGATATGGCTTCCGCCCTCGACCTTCTCGAACACCTCGGCGACTTCTTCACGAACATCCAAAGCAAAGACGGCACCTTCACGACAGATCTTGCCGTCAATGAGATATTGAAGGCGCTCGGCGTCACGGCGGACCTCTCGGCGGATGTCACGCTCACCGTCGGCGGCGGGAACCTCGTGCTCTCTATGTTGGGCGACGCCTTGACCGTCACGGTCTCGGCGGGCGAAGCGTTCACCGCTCCCGATCCCGATCTGTATACCGACATCACCGCGCAGGTGACATCGCTCATCGACCTCGTGCAGGGCGCCGTGGAAAAGAAGGGCGTCGCGCTCGACGCGCATGCAACGCTCACCTTCGGCGGCGAACAGATCGACGTCTGGCTCGAAAAAGCGAGCATCACATGGGAAAACGGCGTCGCCTTCCGCGGGGACATCGTGCTCTCCGCCCGCGGTTCGGCGCACAGGATCTCGGTCTCTGTCACAAAACAGCAAGTGCAGCTTGCCTACGGCAACATCGGCGCCAAGATCGTCTTTGCAGATTTTGAAAAGATCGGCAATGCCTTCACGGCCGTGAAAGGTGCGATTTTGGACTATATCGGCAAAATTATGGGGAAAGATCTCCAAAAAGCGGCGCCCGAACTCACCTCTGCACTCGCCCTTGCCGAGGGCGGAGAGGCGCTCTCGGGTCTCGTCGGCGCGATCTCGGCCTTTGTCGGCAACATGACCGATGATGACGGCAACTTCGACATGTCCAAGCTCCTCGGCGGGCTCACGGTCGGCGTATCGGAGGAAAAGGACGGCATTCTGCACCTCGCCTACAACGGCATCGCCCTCGATCTCCTCTGCGGCGAACGCGGACTGTCCCTTGCCTTCTCGCTCACCCTCGATGTGCCCGAGACGGAGACGTCAGAGGCGCAGCAGGTCGAACTTGTCGGCACGCTCACCGCCTCCGCACTGAAAGAGGTGGAAGCGATGCCCGAAATCGACTATCTCGGCACGAAGGAGTTCCTCAACGTCATCGGCTACCTCGGCTCCGCCGTCGATCTTCTCAAAACGACCAATCTCTCGCTCACGTTCAAGGGCAAAGTCACGTCGCCCCAAGACGAATATCAGGCTTGCGGCGGCGTCAAGTACGATATCAAAGCGAGCATGGAGACCCACCGCGGCAAGGCGGAATTTTTCCACCTCGACGTCGACGGAAAGAATTTCTGGATCGACAGCGACGTCTATATGCACGCTTCCGTCAATATTACGGCGAAAAATACCGCCGTGGACAGCAGCCTCTACATCGACATGTACATCTTGGACGGCGGCCCGAACGGAAGTGCAACGGACAACGAGCCCGACTTCTACGTCACGCTTTCGCAGTTCGGCCCGGACGGCAAAGGCGGCGACTACAAACCCGTCATGCTCTATGCGCCTGCAAGCGAGATCATGACCCTTCTCTCCGCCGCCCTGCCCATGCTCGGCATCGATGTGGAACTTCTCAACGACTTCATGGTCTTGAAGTGGCTCACGGACAGGAACACGGTGGAGCAGTTCAAGGCATTCGGCGGCATCGTCTCGCCTCTTCTCAAAGGCCTTCTCGGCGGAGAGGAGAAGGGGAGCGAAGGGGCGCCCGAGGTTCCCGCCGAAACGCCCGAAGGCGCCGATGTGAACGAAGAGCTTACATATTTCAACCTCGGCGACTATCTTGCGGATCTCTCGATCGATGCGGAAGGGCTCAATATCGAGCTCAACTCCAAGGGCCTTTACGGCAAAGATCTCCAAAACGTCACGGCAACGCTCGCAAAAGAAGCAGATACCGTCGGCGCAGACGGCAACACCGTCTATGGCAAATTCAAGACGCTCGACCTTCTCAATATCTACGACAAGGAAGGCGTGCTCAACACTTCGCTCAAAGGCACGATCGATTATGGGAAAGCCGAGGGGGAAGAGGACAAGGACAATTGGACCGCTCCCGATGGTGAATATCGCAGCTTCCTCGGCGCGGAAAAACTGCTGCAAGCGCTTGCCAAGAGCGCGACGCACGTCGACGAGGTTGGAGATGAATTTAACACCTACAAAGTCAATGAAAACTTCTATATCGACGGAACCATCACGGCGAAGCTCCTCGGAGTAGAGGTAGACGTTGAATTGCTGGCTCTTTCTGTTGACATGACCAAAGAGGGGATTGTCGGGAAAATATTGCTATCATATAAGGGTAAATGGGGTGTAATCAACGGCGATACGACATTGGATATCACGATCAAAAACGACATGATGTTCATGAAACGTGTGCAGACGACAAGAACACGGTTGTTGGGGAATGAAAAACTCGATTCACCTATCACCCTCTACCGTGCAATGCCGCTTGATAACTTTATGGACCATATCGTGGGACAAATCGCTTTCTTGCTGAATTTAAGCGACACAATAGCAAATATGATTCCCGATGATACATCCAAGCAAGAGCAAGCGACAGAAGAAAATGAGGATTTTGGAGCTACGCTCAACAAGGTTCTTGAAAGCTATGAATTTACGGAAAAAACCGACGGAAGCGAGTGGAACCTTAAAATTAACGGTTCGAGTTTCTCCAACGGGATTCTCGGAGATCTGAATGCAGTCATCAAAACAGATGCAGACGGATATATTCGCGGCATTAACGTTCCGAATGTGCAGATTCATCCTTTGGGAGATAGCATAATCGGCAGTTTGCTTACGATTTCCATAACTGCCTCGCTTCGCTGGCGCAATGCGGGCGGAAGTATGGAGGACAACGTAACCGATCAGACGCATGATATTTCCACGGAAATCGGCAACGAGACCCGCGGCATGGGCGGCATGATCAAGGAACTTGACGAACGTCGTGTCACCGTCGGCGACACGACAGTCAACGGCTGGCAGGATAATCCCAAGTCCGAAGATGTCGAGGGCACGGTGTTCCTCGAAGCCAAGGACTTCACGGTGACGTACAGCTGCAACAACTACGACGGCGGCACGACGCAGCTCGGCACGCAGACCGTCATGGTCTCCACGGGCGCCGACGGCTATCCCGAATACACGCTTTACAGCGCCCTCGAATATCCGCTCCTGTCCGGGGAGACGGCGCAGTTCCATTATGCATGGGTCAAGGACTACAAGAGCGGCGATACACTTTCTTCCAACGGCATAGTCACGGCACAGCAGACGCTCAAAACCTACACCGTAACGTTTTACTCCGATTCCGACCTCGGCAGCGGATGGGTGAAGGTCGAAAATCAAGATCAATGGACGTATACGGCCACCATGCAGTACGGCGCACGCGTGACGATCGGCGACACGACCGAGAACGTCAGTGACGTAAAGACGGAATTCTACGTCACCCACGAAAAAGTGCCCTCCAAGACGGGCCGCAACGGCTGGTGGCAGAAGGCCGACATCACCGAGGAGCGCGCGACGTTCACCGCAGAATATGAGGGCGACACGATCGTGTATCATTCCGAAATCACATTCACGGCCGACGGCGTCGAGGGAAGCGTTCAGTCCTGCGAAGTGACCTACGGCTCGCATTATCCGCTCGTCACACCCACGGCGGCGGGGTACACCTTCCTCGGCTGGTTTGAATTTAAGGACGGCGGTTGGAGCAAAGTAGAGACCCTCGACCTCGCCGAAGGCGGCAAAGTGACGACCACAGTCGAAGCGTTGTGGCAGTTCAATGGCACGACGGGCGATGCGTTCTCCGTGGAGCTTGAAACTGTCAGAACAATCGGATATTCAACAACGTTCAGTATAAAATATGAAAGCTCTTGGAAGTATGAAAGTACATTGAGAATCAAGGGAGATTGCTTGATCGGTGCAATAACACGCGATGAGGGCTTTACAAGGACGATAGGTATCGACCATTACTTGGCAAAGGACAATGAGCGTGACAAATTATCGGTGACAAATAGTCCAAACATCACTGAGGCCGAAGAGTATACTGTCTACACATGGGAACAGACATGGACAAGAGATAGAACAGATTACAAGCGCTCGCATTCTTATGCAACTGTAACTTTCACATATAAAATTGCAGGGTTGGACGATATCGTCGTCACGGTTAAGGTTTGGGACGAATACATCTAAAAATTACTTACATCAAAAGAGCGCCTGCGGGCGCTCTTTTTTGTCTCCGCCCGCCGCCCCCTGCCCCCTCCCGAGGGGCGGAGCGGCGCCATTCTCCTCAACAGCCCTGCGGGCTGTGAGGGGCGCCGCTCCATGAGGCG
>CANREK010000073.1 GCA_947629605.1 uncultured Clostridia bacterium
CGAACACGGCGGAGAGCACAAGCCCGATGAGGAGCATGTAGGTGATGTTGATCTCCTCCGCCTCGCCGTTGGCCTTGGGCTTTAAGTTGGGATTGGCGAGGTTGAGGTTGATGCCGTTGAACACCAGCCCCGCGGCAAGCAGGAGCTGGGTGATGATGAGCACGGTCATATCCACCGCGCCGATGAAGTCGAGCGCCCCGAGCACGACCGCGCTGATGATGAGCGCCACCGCACTGACGCCGACGTTCAGGGCTCCCTTGATGAGCAACTGTTTGCGGTAGGAGACGGGCACGAGCTTGGTGATGTAGAACTTTTTCCCCTCGACGCTGAGAATGGTCGCCGCAAAGGAGCTGATCATCGCCATAAAGACGGCAATGACGAGCATGGATGCGCCGAAGTTGATGCCCGAGCCGACCTGCGCCTCGCCGACCATCGTCACGAGACGGTTGCAGAAAAATACCATGACGGGCGTGGAGATGGCCACGCCGAGATAGAAGTAGGAATAGGTCTTGGTGCGCAGGATCTCGCGGAAGCTGTACCTGAAAATCGCCCGTGCGCTCGAAAAGTCATCCACGTCCGAGCGGCGCTTGTAGAACCCCATTCCCGTTTCGAGGGCCCTGTTGCGAAAACCCGTGCAGACGATGCGGGCAAGCGCCACGCCGCCCGCGCCGAGAAGGAGCCCCGCGCCGAGGAGCACCCCGAAACCGAGGCCGAACCTTTCAAAGAAGATGATGTTGCCGAGATAGTAGGCGGGGTTGTAGTATCCGTCGAGACCGGTCAAAAGCTTCTGCCAGATTTCGAGGGTGCCCTCTTCCCAATTCCGATGGATAAAGAACCGCGCCAACACGGTGAGGAGATAGTCGTAGAGCACGAATGCGCCGACGAGCACCGCCACGAACACGATGAGCCGTGCGATGCCGTGACGCTCCAAGAGCGTCGTCACATACACCGTGGGAATGGCGAAAAAGACGGACAGCACAAAGGGAACGATCGGCAGAAAGATGACGCCGAGCACGATCCCCAAGAAGTAGACGAAGGTGAAGCAGTGCATCGCGATCCCGAACACGACCATGACGGGGAAGAGCAGGATCGCCGCATAGATGCACAGGTCGATGTAATTGAGAATGAGATAGCTCACAAAGAGCTTGAAGGGGCTGAGCGGGAAGCGGGCCGTGATGAGCAGGTCCGCGGGCCGATAGAGGCGCTTCACCTGCATGCCCGTCGCCGCGATCGTGAGGCCGATCATGATGACCGTGAGAAAGAGCTGGGCGAGCTGTTTCTCGGTGACGGTGACGCTCCGTTTGAGCACAAAGGAGAGCGCCCAGACGAGCGCCAAGGCAATGGCGACGGCAAGGAGGGCGGCAACGGCCGTCATGATCGCGCTCGCCTTGTTGTTGTTTCTGTTGTAGCCCCACTTCAATTTGAGCTGTAAACGGATAAACTCACGCATCGTGTTCTACCTCGTTGAGCTCCATATAGTACTTGTCGAGATCGAAGTCCTTGTCCTCGGTGAGGTCCACGATGTTTGCAAGTTTGCCCTTGCGGATGAAAACGACCTTGTCGCAGGTCTTGCGCACGATTTCGAGGTTGTGCGAAGAGAAGAGCACCGAGTGTTCGCCCTCGGCATACTCGCGGATGAATTTGCAGAGGAGCCCCATCGTCTGGTGGTCGAGGCCGACCATGGGCTCGTCGAGGATCCAGAGGCTCGGCCTGTGCGTGAGCGAACCCAAGATGCAGATCTTCTGCCGCATGCCGTGGGAGTAGCCCGCGATCTGCATGTCGAGCGCGTGGGAGATCTCGAACTGTTCGGCAAGCTCCTCCGCCACGAACTTCTTCTGCTCCTTGGTCGCCCCGTAGAGGCTGCCGATGTAGTTAATATACTCTCTGCCCGTCAGTTTTTCGTAGACGGAGTGGTCGTCGGGGACATATCCGATGAGTTTTTTGGCGCTCTCCGACTGCTTCGCGACGTCAAATCCGCCCACCTTGATGCTCCCTTCCGTAAAGGGAAGCACGCCGATGATGCTCTTGATGATCGTGGACTTGCCCGCGCCGTTGCTGCCGACGAGGCCGACGACCTCGCCCGCCGAGACGGTGAAACTGACATGCTCTACGGAATAGACTTGGTTGTTTCTGTACTTCTTGGAAAGGTCAACCACTTCCAGCATGGGTTCGCCCGCCGCGGGGTTCTGTGTCTGTTCTTCCATTTGAGATACCTCTCTTTTCATATTCTTCTTTCATGTAGCATTGCTCCGATGCGGTTTTTTATGTAATGTCCGCACGGGCGCCGAACGAATGGGTCTTTTAATAATGTATAGGCGCAAAGCGCGGAATTGCACTTTTTGCACGCCGCCCCATTCGGCCGCTTCTACATTAACAGTTGTAATATTTTACTATATCACCCCCCCCCTGTCAACAAATTAAACACCCTGTGCCCCCATTTTTCGACTTTTTTCATGTTTTTTACCCTGTTTTTATTCACTTTTTTGGTAATTGTGACGTTTTGGAGGGTGTTGGAGACAGGCCTTGGCGGAGTATGTGTGTGCGGCGTCATGCTGAGCCCGAGAGCATGAACGAAGTCTGCGGAAGCGTGTCCGAAGCATCTCGCCGCACCATTATGGCTACCGCCCCGCGAGATTCTTCGGAATCGCCCCCGTACTCTTTACGACTTACCTGCTCAGAATGACGCGGGGCGGGGGTGTCATTCCCGCATTTATGCATAATATACGCATAAATATGAAAAAATCTGAAAAAAATTAAAAAATATTCGTTTTTTATGCAAAAATCGCTTGCCTTTTTGGTTTGGTTATGATAGAATGCAATCGTTCTTGGCGAACAAAACAAAAAAATCATTTCAAAAAGGAAGGAAACAACAATGAAAAAATTCGCACTTGCCTGTGTGGCAACGGCACTCTCGGCGGTCTGTCTCTTCGGCATGGCGGCCTGCGGCGGCGGCAACTATGAAGTCAACAAGGCGACCGACCTCGCCCCCGAACCCTTCGGGATCGCCGTGAAAAAGGGCAACACGGAAGTCAAGGCCGCTCTCGACGCCGTTATCAACGAATGGAACGAAAACGGCAACATGGAAAAGTATCTCACCTATTACAACGAACTCTCCGACGAGGACCTTTCCCCCACCGCGCCCGACGGTCTCAAACTCACTTGGAATCTCTCTTCGTACACAGAAACACTCGACATGTACACTGAATCGGGCTTTGCCCCCTATGAATTTATCCAGAATAACGGCTACTCCGTTTCAGACGGCTCCGCCGCAGAAGGTTCCTACAAAGTCGCCGGGCTCGACGTAGCCATTGCCTGCGAGGTCGCAGAGAAACTGCAATGCAAACTCGTCATCCACGACGTCGCGTTCGATGATATCATCATGAATCTCAACGCGAACTCGGGCAAAGCGATCGCTGCCGCGGGGATCAGTATCACCGAAGAACGCCAAGAGGCCGTCGACTTCAGTGTTCCCTATTCTTATTCCACGATCTCCGTCGTCTGTGCGGAAGGCGCGGGCTATTCGACGCTTCAAGGTCTTAACGGCCTTAAAATCGGCGTGCAAAAGGGCACGAGCGCTCACACGATCGCCGAAGATGCCATGAAGGAAGGCGGCTATACGCCCGATATGGAGAACGCCGTGAAGATCTCGCTCTCCTCTTCCACGGAGGTCGTGACCTATGAAACGTACTCCGCCGCACTCGCCGCGCTACAATCCGGGAAGATCGATGTCATCCTCATGGATACCCTTCCCGCACAACTTCTGATCAAACACGCATGAGTACGCTCTTTTTCAACAATATCCTTGCGAAAACGCCGGCTGAAAGGTTTCGGTCGGCGTTTCTCGTCGACGACAGGTGGCAGCTCTATTTCAAGGGGCTGGGGAACACCCTCATCATGTCCTTTTTCGCCGTCCTCATCGGCATCGTGCTCGGCGTGCTCCTCGCCATCATTCTCTACACCAACAAAAAGACGGGGCGGCTCAAAATTCTCTCGGCGATCTCCAACGTCTATGTGACGGTCATCCGCGGCACGCCCGTCGTGTTGCAGCTCTTCCTCATGTACTTCATCGTGTTGATGTCCGTGAAAAACGGCATCGTCGTGGGGTCGATCACCTTTGGGCTCAACAGCGCAGCCTATGTCTCCGAAGTCGCCCGCGCGGGCCTCGAATCGGTGGATGAGGGGCAGATGGAAGCGGGCAGGGCGCTCGGATTGTCCTATCCCAAGACAATGATCAAGATCGTTCTGCCGCAGGCCCTCCGCAACATGATCCCCGCCCTCTTCAACGAATTCATCGCGCTCGTCAAGGAGACGTCCGTCGCGGGCTATGTCGGCATCACCGACCTCGGCAAGATCCCCGGGCTCATCCAATCGCGCACCTTCGACTACCTCTTCCCCCTGCTCTTTGCGTCCCTGCTCTATCTCGTCGTCGTGTGCCTTCTCACGGTCGTTGAGAAGTTCCTCGAAAAGAAATTCTCCAAGGGCGACAAAAAACTCGTCTACAAAAAACGCTTCGGAGGCAAGAAAAAATGTGCGACGCCATAAAAAAGGAGCCTCTCATCAAAACGGTGGACTTATGTAAGAGTTTCGGCGACACGCTCGTGCTCGACCACATCTCCGAGAACATCTATGAGGGCGAAAAGGTCGTCATCATCGGGCCGTCGGGGAGCGGAAAATCCACCTTTCTGCGCTGCCTCAACCTGCTTGAAACGCCGACGGAGGGCAGTGTCTTTTTCGAAGGGGAAGAGCTGACGCGCTCTTCCGACCTCAACGAGCACCGCAAGAAGATGGGCATGGTGTTCCAGCACTTCAACCTCTTCCCCCATCTCACCGTGCGAAAGAACATCACGCTCGCCGCCGTCGACGCCCGCCTGCATGCCAACAGGAAACAGAAGCTCAAAATCCCCAAAAAACAGGTCATCGCCGAGGAAAACGAAAAAGCCATGGCGCTCTTAAAGCGCATCGGGTTGGAGAGCAAGGCGGATGCGTACCCCGCGACGCTCTCGGGCGGGCAGAAGCAGAGGATCGCCATCGTCCGCTCGCTCGCCATGGACCCCAAGGTCATGCTCTTTGACGAGCCGACCTCCGCGCTCGACCCCGAAATGGTCGGCGAAGTGCTCGCCCTCATGAAGGAACTCGCCGACGAGGGCATGACGATGATCGTCGTCACCCACGAGATGCGGTTCGCGAAAAATGTCTCGACACGGGTGCTCTTTATGAACGAGGGCAAGATCACGGAGAGCGGCACGCCGCAGGAGATCTTTGAAGCGCCCAAGGATGAGAGCTTGAAAACGTTTTTGTCGAAAGTACTGTGAGTTGAATTAAAAATTAAAAATTATAAATGAAAAATTGTGGTGGGGGTACGATTGAGAACACGTTGCCCACCCCCCCTACCCCCCTCCTCGGGAGGGGGTTCCTTTTTGCCCCCTCCATGGGAGGGGGATCAAGGGGGTGGGTCACCGCATTCACTCCGCCCGTTTGCTGGGATTCTTCGGTCGCTACGCTCCCTCAGAATGAGCGGCTGGTGCTCATGCTGAGCGTAGCGAAGCATCCCAGCAAACCTACGGAAGCATGACGCCGCATGCCCTACTTCTATCAAAATTCCGCAAATTTTTCGGCTTGTCCACTTGCAACCTATGGAATTTTATGGTAGAATAGTAGCCGTAATCCGAACGGAAAATTTTTCATGGAGGAATCATCAATGCAATATTCACGCGAAGTGGAAGAGATGACCTGCATTGCAAAGGGTCCGTGGCATGACCCCGCCCCCATTCCCGAAGAGGGCAAATGGGTTTGCGCAAAGCAGATCACCGACATCAGCGGGTTCACGCACGGCGTCGGCTGGTGCGCACCCCAACAGGGCGCTTGCAAACTGACCTTAAACGTCAAAAACGGCGTCATCGAAGAGGCCCTCGTCGAAACGATCGGCTGCTCGGGCATGACCCATTCGGCGGCCATGGCGGCGGAGATCCTGCCCCATAAGACCATTTTGGAAGCGCTCAACACCGACCTCGTCTGCGACGCCATCAACACGGCCATGCGCGAACTCTTCTTGCAGATCGTGTACGGCAGAACGCAGTCGGCGTTCTCCGATGACGGGCTCGTCGTCGGCGCAGGGCTCGAGGACCTCGGCAAGGGGCTCCGCTCGCAGGTCGGCACGATGTACGGCACGGCCAAAAAGGGCGTCAGATATCTTGAAATGGCCGAAGGCTATGTCACCCGTCTCGCCCTCGACAAGGAAGATCAAGTCATCGGGTATGAATTTGTCTCGCTCGGCAAGATGACCGACTTCATCAAGAAGGGTCTCACCCCCAACGAGGCGTGGGAGAAGGCGCTCGGGCACTACGGCAGATTCACCAATGAACAGGGTGCGGTGAAGTACATCGACCCCCGCAAGGAATAAGGAGGTGCGACATGGCTTTATTCGAAGGGTATGAAAGAAGGATCGACAAGATCAATGCAACGTTGAAGGAATACGGCATCTCCTCCGTCGAGGAATGCAAGGAGATCTGCCTGAGTAAGGGCGTGGACTGCGACAAGCTCGTCCGCGGCACCCAGCCCATTTGCTTTGAAAACGCCGTCTGGGCCTACACCGTCGGCGCGGCGATCGCCATCAAAAAGGGCTGCACCAAGGCGGCCGACGCGGCTGCTGCGATCGGCATCGGGCTGCAATCGTTCTGCATTCCCGGCTCCGTCGCCGAGAACAGAAAGGTCGGCCTCGGCCACGGCAACTTGGGCAAGATGCTCCTCTCCGAGGAGACGGAATGCTTCTGCTTCCTCGCGGGCCACGAGAGCTTTGCGGCGGCAGAAGGCGCCATCTCCATCGCGATGAATGCCAATAAGGTGAGAACAAAGCCCCTCCGCGTCATCCTCAACGGCCTCGGCAAGGATGCGGCGTTCATCATCTCCCGCATCAACGGCTTCACCTACTGTGAAACGGTGTTCG
>CANREK010000074.1 GCA_947629605.1 uncultured Clostridia bacterium
GACGGCGTGGGTGAGGGCGTCGAGCCCCGTCTCCGCGGTCGGCTTGGGGGGAAGGGTTTTCGTCATCTGCGGGTCCAAGAGGGCGTACTTCGGCGCGAGGCAGAAGGACAAAATCGTGAACTTATAGTGCGTTTTATCGTCGGTGATGACGGCCGCAATGGTCGTTTCGCTCCCCGTGCCCGCCGTCGTGGGAACGGCGATAAAGAGGGGTTGCTTGCCCCGCACTTTGAGGATGCCCTTCATCTTCAAGAGGGACTTTTTCGGCTTGATGAGACGGGCGCAGACGCCCTTTGCGCAGTCCATGGGGGAGCCCCCGCCGACGGCGAGGAGAAAGTCGCATTTCTTTTCGCGGTAGAGCGCAAGCGCCTCTTCAATGGCAGAGACCGTGGGGTTGACGGGCGTCTTGTCGTAGATCTCAAACGCGATATTTTTTGCTTGAAGGGCGGCGGTGACGGGTTCCAACACCCCGCAGGCGCGGACGCCCGCATCCGTCACGATGAATGCCCTCTTTTTGCCCTGACCGGCGGCAAGGGTCGCCGCCTCCTCGCAGGAATGGAGCTGCTTGGGGATGCGGTAGGGAAGGAGAGGGATGGCGAGACGGAATCCCGTCTGAAAGGTTCTGCACCAAAGTTTACGGAAAAAATTCATATTGTCACCTTTTCAAAAGTATCTGCCGTAATTATAGGACAAGTTGTTCGCAAAGTCAACTGTTTTCATTCATTTTGTGAACGGTTTTTGGGATTTTTCCCGCGAATGAGCGTCACGATGATGTGGACGGCGCAGAGGACGCCGAACACCGCCGTCAGGATCCAGAATGTGAGGTCCTGAAAGGGACCGTGGCCGAGTTCGGGGACGAGAGTTCCGCCGATGTCAAACACAAAATGCACCAGAATGCACAGCCATGCGTTCCCCGTGCGGAGCAGCATGACGGCGAGCATACAGCCGAGCAGAAACGTGTAGCCGACTTGGAGGAATACCGCGCCGACGTTGCCCGAGACGAGGTTGATGAGGTGCATTGCGCCGAAGAGGGCGGAGGAGATGAGAATTGCAAAGAGGTCGCCGCGTCTTTCCCCTTTGAGAAGCGGGACGAGCAGAACGCGGAAAAAGCTCTCTTCGAGGAGAGCGATGGCGAAACAGTCGAGGAGGAAGAGGGGAAGAAGGTCGGCACGGTCAATGGCGGCCTTCCCCGAGAGAAGTGCCGAAAAGGGGAAGTTGACGACCGCGACCGCAAGACAGGGCAGCGCCCACACGAGGTGCATGGGCCGCCATTTGGGGCAAAAACTTCCGCCCAAGCCTTTGAGACAGAGGAGAAGCAGCAGATATCCCCCCGCCGCAAGCCGCGGTACAGTCTCTCGGAGAAGCCTCAAAAGCGTCGCGTCGGCAATGGGAAAGATGTCGAACCCGAACAGCACGATGAGCGCGGCACAGGGGACAAAGAGAACGATGAGCAGAATATCACGCCGTTTCATCGCCGCTCTCCTTGTCCGCGTGCGCTTCAAACACGCGCTTCAACCAATATTTATAGAGAAAAATGAAGGAAATGCCGAACAGGACCAAGAGGATGGCCGTGAGTTGGGAAGGGCTCAGAAAGGAGAGCCCCGAAGAGCCGCGATCGTCGTCGCGGAAGAATTCGATGATGAACCGCCACACGCCGTAGACGATGAGATAGATGCTCGCGTTGTATTCCCCCTTCTTTTTGAGGAGAAGGACCACAAGGACTGCGGCGAGTGCGAAGAGGAAGAGGGATTCGTAGAGCTGTACGGGGATCCGCTTTTGAAGCACGCCGCCGACGTACATGGGCAGGCCGAAGTCGCTGAGCTTTCCGTAGCAGCAGCCGACGAGAAGGCACCCGATGCGGCCGAAGGCGTGCGCAAGCACGATGCAGGGCACGATGAGGGAGAGCATGCGATTGAATTCCCGCACGTGCGCCCCCTTGCAGAAAAAGTGCCCGAACGTAAAATAGAGGGCAAGATAGACAAGGACGGCGCCGATGAGCCCGCCGTAGAACGTCGTTCCGACGCCCCAGCGAAATTCGCCCGTTTCGAGGAAGCTGTAAAAGCTCTGAAAGAGCGCCGCCATGAGATATCCGCCGACGATGGCGCCGACGGAGACCAAGATCGTGAGCACGAACACGGGGTAGGAGATGCCCATTCGCCGATAGAGCACGCTGAAAAGGACCATTGCGGCGATCACACCGCAAAGGATCATCCAAGTATACAAATCGAGCCCCAAAAAGGCGACATTCGGCACCATGTTTTTATTATATCATAAATTGCGCCCGAGCGCAAGACGAAGCAGAATTAAAAATTATAAATTAAAAATGAAAAATTGTGGTGGAACGTAATTGGAACGCGGCGGGGCCCCTGCCCCGCCGCCAAACGCACGGCGTACCGCCGTGCGCTCATGCTGAACGTATGTGAAGCATCCCATTAGACCTACGGAAGCAGCTGTATGCGGCGTCATGCTGAGCAACGGAAGAGAGAACGCAGTTTACGGAAGAATGTCCGAAGCATCTCGCCGCACATTCTACGGCACTGTTCCAATCGCGTCATGGTGAGCTCCGTCGAACCATCACCGCAGCAAATAAGGCGGATCCTTCGACTACGCTACTTCGCGCCAAGGGCGGCGCTCGTGCCGCCCTTAGATAAAAATAGAACGCGGGCGGGGCAGGATGACGTGATTTGAATGGTCCGTAATCGCCCCGCGAGATTCTTCGAAATTGCTCCCATACTCTCTATGAGCCCCGTGGCTCAGAATGACGCGGGGCGGCACATTTTTACGCCACCGTTCCAATCGCGTCAGTTCTTTTTTGTTTTGCGATACAGGGCATAATACTTCATAAAGACATCACAGACATCGTTTTTGAGACGAAAAAGGGTCTTTCGCGCGTTGACATTGGACATATCACATTCGCCGCACGCGCGGACAAGCGCAAGATACGCCGTACGAAGATTTTGTACCATATCTTTCATTGTTCTCGATGACATGATCGTTTCCATCCCGCCTTACAGTAGCCGCAAATGAGCGTTCGCGACGTTTCCATATTACATCACTAAGTGATGTTAGTCAAGTATTTCTACATCACAATGTGGGATAATTTTGGTATGGAAATCGGTAAAATTGTCGGAGAAAATCTGAAACAGGCGAGAAAGAGTTTGAAGCTGACGCAGAAGGAAGTTGCCGCGCACATGCTCATGACGCAGCAACAGTACAGCCGCTTTGAAAACGGCGTGTTTGAACTCAATTATGCGCAGATCGTGGAGCTGTGCCGCTATCTGGACGTCACGCCGAACGATCTGTTTGAGTTCAAGGGGTGAACGGCGGTGACTCGTGCTACGCCCAAACCGCACGGCGGGACCACGAGGGGCGCCGAGAGAATGCGGCATTACGGCGTCAGGGTATACCCGTTTCCGAACAGATTGCCCTGCAAATAGACATCGGGGACGGTGCCGACGATGACGCTCTCGGCGATGAGGACTTCCGTGAGGGAGGCAAAATTGCTCGTTCCCGACGGCATGACGATGGAGATGTCGGCAACGACGTCGAGATAGATGGAGTGCTTGGTCTGGTTGATGCCTTCCGCCTCAAATTTGGACGAAAAGGCACAGGAGACGTTGGAAATGGGGATGATCTTGATGTGGATCTTGGGCCCGAAGCCCGCCCATGCCTCGATGCCGAGAAAGGCGCCGAGGGGAACTTCGATGCCATCCTCGCTCATCTCCTGCAAATTCTGTTGAGACATATATGCCGTGTCGCGGGCGATGCGGTTGATCTGAAAGGCGTTGGACGTGATGGAGCGGATGGTCCCGTCGTCGCCCCGTTCCACCGTCACGAGGTCCTCGTAGCGGATGCCGTCGGAGAGGGTATAGTAGATGGCGTCGTTGACGGCGACCGTCGTGATGGAGTGCATGTTGGCCTCGGAGACCGATTTGAGCACGGCCGTCAGATTCACATGCACGAGCACGACGATGAGAATGAGAAAGGCGAGGATCGAAGAGAGGATCACCCGCCTTTTGATTTTGCTCTTTCGGGAACGGTATTTTCTCACACAGTATTGTATGAGAGGGCTGTCCGCGTCATTCCGGAATGAGGGCACGAACGAGGGCATCTTCCTCGCTCGGATGAGAGAAAAAGTCGCGCACCACATCCCCCGCGATGGGGGTGTCGAAGCAGATGCGGCCCCTGTGGAGCACGACCGCCCTGTGCGCAAGCAGCGCCGCCTCGTGCACGTCATGGGTGACAAAGACGACCGTCTCCCTCTGTTCCCGCCACAGCTCCGCCGTCAACATAAGCAGGGAGCGTTTGAGGGAGAGATCGAGGGAAGAAAAGGGCTCATCCATGAGGAGAACGTCGTGCGGAAAGAGGAAGGCGCGGGCGATGGCAACGCGCTGCCGCTCCCCGCCCGAGAGCTCTTTCGGGTACGCCTTCTCCTTGCCTTCGAGACCAACTTTTCGCAACATAAGTGCGATATTTTTGTGATTTTCCTTGGCGAGAACAAATTTCAGATTGCCCTCGACGGTGAGGTTGGGAAGGAGCTTGGGGGACTGAAAAAGGTAGCTCACTTTCCCCGCGCCCTCGACGCTTCCCTCAAAGGGAAGATTGCCCGCGATGACGTTCAAAAGCGTCGTCTTTCCCGCGCCGCTCTCGCCGAGCACGGCCGTGATCTTGCCCTCTTCGATGTCGAGGGTGAGATCTTGCAGGGCCGCCTTATCCCCATAAATTTTACTGACGGAATTCAGTCTCATTTTTCCCACCTCACGACGATCCACTTGATGAGGGCGCAGAGCCCTTCGAGCGCAAACCCCGTGAGCACGCAGAGAAGGGTCAGCGCGAACAGTTTCGGGACGGCGGTGTAGACCGATGCATCCTGCATCATGCGGCCGAGACTTTTCGCCGTCTGCGCGAGCACTTCCCCCGAGACGACGATTTTGCGCCCCAAAGAGAACACGGAACCCGTCTGTGCGAGCACGGGAGGGGCCGCAAGGGGCAGATACATGCAAAACAGTTTTTTTGCCGTCGGCACGCGGAAAGTTTCGGCCACCATACCGTACTCCTTTTTCACCTCGTCGATCGAGGCGAGCGTCGCGGCATAGAGTACGGGCAGGAGCACGAGAAGGCCGATGAGAACGGGCACGGCGGCGTAATCATACCCCGTCAGAATGATGAGGATGAGCACGATCGCCATGGTCGGCAGGGTGCGGAGCACGGAGACGATGGGGGCCAGAAAGGCGCGGACAAAGGGATGCACCGAAGCGAGCACGGCAAGCGTCGTTCCCAGAGCCAGCGAGAGGACAAATGCCAAAAAAGTCCTCAGCAGGGTGCCGCCGAAGGCACGCCAAAATTCTCCGCTGCCCATGAGAGCGCACGCCTCTTTGACCGTCTCCCAAGGAGAGGGGACGATCGAGGGATTCCGCACGCCCGCATACGCCGCGAGCCATGCAAGCAGGATGGCGGCGACCGCAACGGCACAGAAGATGAGATCGAGTTTTTTGAGTTCTGCTTTCAAAGATCAACCCATGTAGAAGAAGGAGTCGGAGACGGTCTTGGTGAAGGAACTGTTGACGGAGATGAGCTCTTGCAGGAAGGCGTTGACGTCATCCTTGCAGTCCTTGCTTGCCGTAAAGTGCACGGAGCAGTTCGCAATGACGCCGCTCGTGAGATTTTGCGCATTGAACGAGGGCGCAAGGCCGTTGGCATATGCCTGTTGGAGCGCGGCGAGGATGTCCTCGGCCTTGGCGGTTTTGAGATACTCTTCGCCCGCTTTGAGCGAATCGGTCATGGCCTTCACGGCGTCGGTGCCGATCACGGAGTTCTTGGCCACGATGACCGCCTGCGGATATCCGCCCCCGTGCAGCTGTTGCAGGTCTCCCGCGAGTTTGAAGGGTTTCGGCGAACTCGCCGAGCCCTTGATCTTTGCCGAGACGGCGGGTTCGGGGCAGAGATAGTAATCACAGCCCGCATCGGCGGCCACCGTCGTCGCATCGGCGAACGCACGCAGGTTCACCTTGGCGGGGTCGACCGTGTTATCGTTGCCCATGACGGTGTAGGAGAGCCCCGCATCGCCGAGCACGGCCTGCAACGTGAGCCCGGGGACATTGTTGAGCTGGACGACGCCGACACTTTTGCCGACGAGCGTCGAGAGATTCTCCGTCGTGAGCGCGGGATTGTCGCCCGTCGTCAAAAAGTACATGTTGCCGTTTGTGACGGTGCCGAGCATCTGATAGCTCTCGCCCGTGCCGAGGAGCGTCGCCGCAAGGTTGACGGGGAGAACGCAGAAGTCGGCCGCGGGATCTTCTCCCGTGACACAGGTGCGGATGACATCCGCCTTGACGATCGTCGTCTCGAACTTGTAGGGGGAGACGGGCGTGGGATCGGCGATGAGCCCCGCAAGCGCGAGGGCGGGGGCGCCGTCGGGCGCGTAGACGGAATAGGTGGTCCATTCGTCATGACCGTTGTCGTTGTCCTTCTTGCCGCATGCCGCAATGCCGAGCATGCCGCAGACCACCGCGCCGCTCATCGCCGCGCAAGCAATGCCTTTGAAAAGTTTGTGCATAATTGTAACACTCCTTATGAGAAATTAAAAATTAAAAATTCAAAATTAAAAATTGTGGTGGAGCGGCGCAATTCTGCTCAACAGCCCTGTGGGCTGTGAGCTGCGCCGCGACAGGAGGCGTGGCCTCGCCGACGGGTTGCGGCGGTCCCTGCCGACACAACAGGATACATAATATGCCACCCCTTCCGTCTCGCTACGCTCGACACCCACCCCTCGAGGGGTGGGCAAGACAGACCCTTGGCGCCCCCTTGAGGGGGAGCTGTCGCGCTGCTCTTGCGCGACTGAGGGGGTGTTTCTCCGCCCGTTTGCAGGGATTCTTACTTCGCGCCTTA
>CANREK010000075.1 GCA_947629605.1 uncultured Clostridia bacterium
AGAACACCCCGCCGAACACATCCTCGAGAGAAATGGGCGCACCCGTATAGGTATACGTCTTGACTTCGGAGCCGAACATCGCCAAGGACTCTGTGAGCTTAATGTGATCTTCCTCGTTCGAACCTTCATATAACTGGCCCCAGTCGACCGGGGTCTTTCCGTCGAGGATGAAGAGTTCGACGCCTTTTTGATCGATCCATCTGTTGAGATTGTCATTGTTTACTTGATTATCGCTGAAGAGATAGTTTTCATTATAGCCTGTCACCCCTTCCCATTCGAGGTTGGGCGTGTGTTTGTTTATATCATCCGTCCAGCTCCCACTATCATTGGGGTTCGGATACTTCGGGTCATGGAGCCTGAGCTTGATCGGATAGTGCCCCACGGCGTAGGGAAGCCCTTCCGTCGTATACCTTCCGAAGCCGTCCCAATCTTTCGGATCATGGCCGTAGTTTATGACGTCGATATAGGGATTATCCTCGAAGAGGGAGAAGCCAAGCCCCGAATACTGCATCGTGTAGACGTGGGAGAGCGGGACCTTGCGGGGCTGGATGTTGAGAATGAAGGTGAATTCCGCCTTCGCATCCGCTTCCACGCGCATGCCGTTGTAGATGCCCGACCAGTAGTAGCTGTATCCACCCGACTCGCCACTCTCAAACGACAATGTGATCTTGTAGTACCCCGCATCGTAAGGCACAACCTCATCGTTGATACTGTATCTCATGGCATTCCAGTCGCTTTCCGTCCACTGCGCCGAATCTTTGTCGCCGTAATCCCATCTCCACGCTTTATCGTTATAGTTACGCCGCCATGCCTCATATTTGACTTCCATGGCGCTGCTCTTGAAGTTCTCGAAGATACGGCTCATGGGGAATCCGTTGTAGTCGAACGTGACAGTGAGCATGGGAACGTTCCATGTGTCGTCCCGTGCACCCTGTGGCGCGGCGTTTATCGTGTCCTCGCCGTAGGTGATCTCGCCGATGTTCTGGAAGGTGGGCACGTCGAAATCGATCCTGCTCACGCGCTCTTCCGATCTGGTCTTTAACGTGATGGAGAAGGGCATGGTGAAAAATCTCTGCATGACGGCGCCATTGGCGCCATCTTCATCGAACTTTTCGTTCCACCACCAACGGTTCCAACGGGTCTTTGTGTCGAACTCCGAGCCGGTGAGGTAGCCATCGTCCCAATTCGACGACTCCGTGATCGCTGCGCGGAGCTCACCCGCCTCTGCGCCCGTTTGAGTGATGCCCTGAACGCCATATGTCTCATTCATCACCTCTGCATAGTGTATCTGTGCGAGGTTCCGAATGTCAGTCCCGCTGACGTGGCCGCTTTTCCATCCGCCGATGAAACTTGTGAATTCGTTCATTTTGGCCTCGGCATCGCCCGATGTCGTCACCTGCAATTCGCCGAACCACCAATCCCCCGCGGGAAGCGCGGCATCCTCCTTGTAATACCAACCGTCCGCGGCCACCGACCATTTGATCTCTGTGGAAATGGTGTTGATCTGCTGCACGGTGTCGCTGTTTTGAATGCGGCCGAACCAAACGGGTGCGTTATTGTCGTACTTGGCATCGAACTTTGCCCATTCCGTCGTCGCCGTCGCCTTGACATAGTGCGCATCCATGCCATAGAGGAAGGTGCGGGTCTCGGTGTTCTGCAACGTGCCGTCCCCTTCGCCGTAGGTCAGGAAGTTGACGGCGATCTCATAGGTGAGATAGGGCGTGTAGTCGTAGCTTGCGTCCTTGCCGCCCCAATCCTGAAAACCTTTCGCGTCCTCCTCCGCGTGAACGGGGAACACGTTGTAATTGGGCTGTGTCAGTTCTTTCTGACCGCCGCTAAGGCTCCCATACTTGGCCGCGTACTTCAAATACTGCTCAAACGAGGTACGCGACGGGGCGATGAGGAAGAAGTTCTTTTTACCCGCCGTATACACCGTCTTGTCTTGGGGGCTGGCGTCGGCCTCTTGGCCGAAGGCGTTGAGCCCGATATCGGCGTTGTCGGGAAGATATACGGTCTGCAACTGGTCGGAGAAACGGAAGGCAGACGCGCCGATCTTGGCGATACGGTCGGGAATGCGGATGACTGTGATATAGGTGTTTTGGAAGGCGTTGGGGCCGATCTCCACCGTCTCATGATAGGTGAAGTCGAAGGAATTGACGTAGGTCTCCCCGTCGGCGTTCAATGCTTTTGCGGGCATGGAGATGAGCTTTTGATAGCGCGACGCGTTCTCTTCGACGAGATCAAGATACTGCACCTCCGTGCCGGAATCGGGCGTCGTCCATTGGTTGGCGTCGGGGATATTCTTTTCCCCCGCTTCCGGCAAGAGGTTGATGTAGATGTACTTTTTGACGTCGCCCGCGGTCAGTCTGATGACGAAGTTTCTCCCGCGCTTCTGTACGTCGCTTCCCTCATTTTGATAGAGTTCGCTACTCGTGAATACGTTCTGCAAACTGACGTTAAATGTAAAGTACCCCTCTTCATCCATCTCCGAACTTGATGATGACATAGAGATGTTCGCGCTCACATCCTGTTCGTCGATGTTCATGATGGCCCATTCGATATCCTGCGTGCGCACGACTTCGCCGCCCGATGTGACCGCCTTGACGCGGAAGAGCAGTTCGTGCCCCTTGGAGTTGAGAATGCATGCGGGATACCGCAGATCGGCATAGCACTCCTCGGAGACCCTCTGCAAGATCACGGAATCGTTTTGGAGATGTACCCAATTATGGACATCATCGCTTGTGGCATTCAGATCTAAATCCTCTTCGACCACGAGCGAGGAAGCCGACTGCGTTTTCAACGGCGTGATGACGAGAAAGAGAAGTTGAAGCATGCCGCTGCCCGCTCCATCGTCGGAAGGCTGCCCCAAATAATATGTACCTGCGTTCAATTTGCTCCCTATAAGGGGCGTGACTTTGCTCCCTGAGGTCGTTTCAATCACATCTTTGGGATCCACGGACAATCCGGCGCTCGCATTTTTGTATTGCGCTGTATATTTGTTGCCGGGACTTTTGAAATTCGACGACGTAAACAGACCCATTCGCGGGTTTTTCGTTCCGTCAGCTTCCGCTCCCGTATAACTACCAATAAAATACGCGCGGATATCGAAATCAAAATCCACGTCGATTTTCAAATATCGATAACTACCCTTTTTGAGCTGTAATTTGTAAGTATATTCTTTCTCATTTATCGTCTCATTTGCCGCATTGCCGTTAAATGTGTTGCCACTTGTACTGCCGGGGGTGACCTTCACACTCCCTGCGTCTTGCGTGAGAGAAAAGGTTTTCGACGCTTCCGCAGGGTGAAAAGTTGTTGTCTTGATTCCGCCTTGGCCCTCCAAAGCAGAAAAATCATTTGTCCCCGAACTGTCATTTTGTACGGCGTCAAATACAAGGCTATTTTCGGGAATACCGATACCGATGTTGCTCCCCGAAGATCCCTTTTCATAATAGTTTGTCGTAGTCGTGGGGCTGACTGAGGTCGTTTCGCCTTCAAACTTGCCTGTCTGTTTTGGATCGGGCTCCGAAAGCGAAAGTCCCGTCGTCTGGCTGTCCCATACCTTGGTCGGAGCCCATTCCTTTGAGAACGTAGTCCCCCATTCCATGTCGGTGGGCAAGTCGTTCTTCCACCATTCATAGTAACGCTCGGTGCTCGACTGCGTGTAGTAAGAATAGGAATAGTTATTGGTATAGAGCGCACCGTCTGCGCCGACCGTGTAGAAGAGCGGCGCGGAGGCCGTCTTTTCGTCGGCAATGGAGAACTTTTCGAGCGCGGAGCTGCCTTGGAACACGCGCGCACCGTCCTCCAAATAGACGCCCGCCGAGAGGGAGATCTCTTTGAGCGAGGTGCAGTTTTCAAAGGTGAGAGGATAGAGATGCAGGACCTCGGACCTTCCCGTGCAGAAATAGACGCTCTTCAAGTTTTCGGACTTGGAGAGAAGGCCGCCCTGCATCTTGGGGCGGTCGGTGCTGCTGCCGGATTCGCCGTTGAAGATATTCACGACGTCGGGCATGACGACGAGGTTGGTGTAAGGCGCTTCCTTGTCACCTTTGAAAAGGTACTCGGTGTAGCGATACTTGGGCTCGTTGTCCTCGATCTTGTCGTCGTTGTCCTTATCGATCCAAACATTGGAGGGCAGGATGAGGGTCGTGATCCCATTGCCCGTGGGGCGCTTGAATCCCGTGAACGTGGCCGTCAATCCGTCCGCACGCGCGAAGGCGAAGTCGTTGTTGAACGTGAACAGGCTGCCGTTCCCCTTGACTTGCCAATACACCGAGAGCGGCATATTGATGTCGACAATGGAGAGCGAACAGTTATTAAAAGCGTCCTGTTTGACGTAGCGTACGGGAACATCGTTATGCATCTCCGGGATGTTGAGCACGAGTTTTGTCGTGCCGCCGCTCAGGAGTTCGGTAAGTTTATCGTTGTGGATCCCCGTGATGTAGGCGTAGTTCGCTGTTTCACTTTCTCCGGTATCGTATCCCCATCCGTAGGTGCCACCGTCGCCGTTTGTCTCCTCCGTACCCGCACTGTATGCGAGTGAGGAGACATAGTTGAACTCAAAGTCGTCCTCGGAAAGTTCGACTACAATGTCGGATTTCTGCACCCCATTCGGCAAAAATACGAATAGGAGCCCCATGCCCAAGGCAAGCACGAGGACGGCTGCAAGAACCGCGACAAGGATCCGCTTGGACTTCTGCTGCATTGTGTTTCCTCCCCAATACTGAGATTTTGCAAGCATGTCGGCAGTTTTTGTTCGTTTGACACACGATATGACACAATTTCACCGATATGCTATCATAGATTATACATGCCACCCCCCCCCCTTGTCAACAATTTGCGCCAAAAAATTCGTCATTTTTTTCGAGAAAATCCATACCCATTATGCTAAAATTACAAAATTCGCTCATATTTTTGAATTTTTACCCCCATTTTGCCATTTTTCATAAACAATCAACACATGGGGTAGGGTTTTGGAGAACATCACCCCATTCCGCCCGTTTGCCGGGATTCTTCGCCCCACAAGGGGGCTCAGAATGAGTAGCTGCGCTCATGCTGAGCGCAGCGAAGCATCCCGGCAAACCTACGGAGCATAATGATTCCCCCACAATAAACCGTTTTGCAAAAAGTATGTTTTTGATATCAAACCATAAAAATATTTCTTTCTCGAAAGGCCGATATCATTTACAATATAAGTGGAGCAACACATTCCCGAGGAGAACCTATGAAACAGATACCCAAATCCGTAGGGGCCGTGGCGCTCGCCCTCCTGATGGGCGGCATGCTTGCGGCATGCGGCGAACCACCGCCCGAAAACAATGCACCCGAGCGCATTCCCCCCACCGTCGCCTATACCGTCGACGAGAGCCATGTCGGGGCCGTCGACGCCAACGCGACGCAATTCTACGCCAAAAACGTCGAACGTGTCGCAAGTCCGCTTGCGGGAAAGACCGTCTATTGGCTCGGCTCCTCGGTGACGAAGGGACAGAGCTCGGGCGACGAGAGCATGGCCGACTTTCTCGCCGCAAAGACGGGCTGTATCTCCAAAAAGGATGCCGTCTCGGGCACGACCATCTTCTGCGACGGAAAGAGCGACAACACAGGCAAGAATTCCTACACTTCCCGCCTCAAAAACAGCAAGATCTTCGACAAAAACGAGGCCGTAGACGCCTTTATCTGCCAAATCTCCACGAATGACGCTTGGGGCACGCGCAAGGCGAATTGGGGAGAGATCTCCGCCGACGACAAGCTCGCACAGGAAGATTTTGACCTCGCGACGACCCTCGGCGGCATCGAATTCATCATCGCCTACGTCACCGACACTTGGCAGTGCCCCATCTATTTTTACTCGGGCGCGAACTTTGTCGATGCGGGCACGGGCTCCCCGCGGGCGAACGGCAATCCCTCGGGCAGCGATTACGGCGAACTCGTCGAAAAGGTCCATGCCATCGCCGAAAAATGGCGGGCGCAGAACGTGCAGATCGAGGTCATCGACCTCTTCAACGACGGGGACTTCAACGCCGCCGTCTCGGATGACTACTACAAATGGGCGACAAGCGACCCCATTCACCCCAAGCGTGCGGGATATCTCGAATGGTGGATGCCCTATTTTGAACGGTTTTTGCTCGTCTCCTTGGATCTATATTGAACTATCATTATTCAGAAAAATAAACATGAATTCAAACTTTATCAAACCGAATTTTTCGAACAATATCCTCAATATTTCGGCTACGTTTGCCGAATTTTTGGGCTGTCCCAACGACAAGCCGACTCTGCCCATTCTCCAAAATGAGTTAAGAAAAGGTTACAAAAATGTCGTATTCCTCACGATGGATGCGCTCGGGGTCCACCCCCTCGAAGTCAACCTCGGCGAGAATGCGTTTTTGAGAAAGCACATCCGTCAGACGCTGACCTCGGTGTTTCCCTCCACGACGACCAACGCCACGACGACACTGCTCACGAACGAGACGCCGATGGAGCACGGCTGGTTCGGCTGGTGCCTGTATTTTCGGGAGCTCGACAAGGTGGTCGACATCTTCCCCGAGGTCGATTCCTTCACGGGCGAGCCCATCGAAAAGGGCTACGTCAAGGCACATCTGCCCGCTCCCCCCTTCTACAAAAAGAATACACGCGACTACGCGGTGCAGCTCATCGTTCCCGATTTTTGGCACGGCGACGACGGCCCCAATCGGCAGAACTTTAAGACGATGGAGGAACTGTTTGCCTGCATCGATGACGCTTGCCGCCGCGACGGGAAGCAGTTCATCTACGCCTACATCTCCGAGCCCGACTCCACGATGCACCGCTTCGGCGTCACCTCGGCGGAGGCACATACCGTCATTCAGGCGCTCAACGACGGTA
>CANREK010000076.1 GCA_947629605.1 uncultured Clostridia bacterium
CGTGACCTACTGCGGCTCGCCCACGGGATATTATGAGGAGACGGTTTTGCTCGTTTATAAGACACCGCAAATTCCCGAGGATCGCACAAAGCCGTGGGAAAACCGCTACCGTCTGCTCCATTTCGATCTTCCCGAGTATTACTATGATGTGGGACATTTTCGGGACGACAGTCTCCACGAAAACGATATGAAGCCGTGCACGGATGCAATGCTCGAAGAGCTGAAAAAGGACGGCGTAATAGAATTTCTTCTTCCCATGCAAGTGCTCCTTCGCGAGGGGAAGCTGACCGAGCAGCTTTTCAGGGAGGTGTTCGATAAAAAATTCTACTATCCTAAGCCCGACGACGGGAAGAGGTAAGTATGGACTTTACAAAATTTCTCAACTCCAAAGATATTGCGGAGCATCTCCGTAAAATCAATTACAAGTTCTCGCCCGAGGAAGCGCTCTACGTCATCCACGGGAGCAAAGATCGCACGCTTGCCGAAAAGCGGGAGGCATATTTATCGCTTCTTACGCAGTTTCCCGATCACAAGCTGAAAGAGCGCGGATTCGGTGCGTTCAAAAATCATACGCTCGAAAGTTTTCTCAATACATACTTCAAAAAGCAGGACGCACTCATTGCGGATTGCAAGAGAGAGGGCGACGACGCGGTGTATTTTTTCCGCACTTACATTAAAGCTATCCGGAAGAGATGAGACAGATCGGGCGCCCTTCACGGACACGGAAGAGATAGCGAAAATTTTTAAGAAGAATTCCCGCGAAGTCTTGACGAAATGGGTCGAAAAGTGTATAATAAGAGAAAATTTTATTCGTTTTTTTAAGTAAGGCGGAAAACCAATGAAAAGAATCGTTATCGAATTGGAAGGCGGGTGGGTGTTGAAGCATCGCGACGACGAGGAGTTGCCCATAGCCAAATTAAAGGCTCTGTTGCAGGGTGACGAAGTGTCCATTGAGGATACATCGTTGACGAGCATTACGATTTTGGTAAAAGGGGAAGAGCAGGATGCCAATCAGATCGCAGATCATATCAAGGCGCTCTTCTTAAACAATTATCCCGACGAAAAGGTAGATGACATCCTCAACCTCGTCATTACCCAAGTGGAGGAAAAACCCGCATCGAAAACCCCATCGTCTCCGTCGGAAGAGGAAAAACGTCAATCCGTTTTCGACCGCATTCGCTCCGGCGTATCGGAGGAAGGAGAAAAGAGTGGGGCGGCCGATCTGTCAAAAATTTCCGAACGCATGTCCAATTTGGTCGGCGCAAGCGAATTCAAGGAATTGATCGGGGAAATCATAAAGATCGCTCCGCAGCTCGTCGGGGACAAGACGCAAGCGGTGTTTAACGGCCGCAGTTACGTCTTTTCCATCGGAGACGGGTATGGATTGACGACCTACCTTGATGTGCTCGCGCAGACGCTGTCCGCCACGGGACTTTGTTCCATGCATTCGCGCCCCGTCATGGAGGAGCGTCTCGGTCCATGCAGGGAAGGCGTAGAGCCCTTTGAGAATGTGCTGCGGGTCCTGAACAACGGCGGGGCGGATAAGGTCCGCGTTCTCTGCATCGACATCAGCGAATGGCTCGGAAAGACGGACAATCATAATTTCAAGATGATGTTGCGGACGATCGAAAAAGTGGCCTCTTCGTTTATCATCGTTTTCAGAGTTCCGTTTTTGGAAAAAGATGTTCTGGCGAATCTCAGCTTTTCGTTGAACGACCTGTTGAGCGTAAAAACCGTATCGTTCCCCCCGTTCACGCAAGAGGATCTTAAAATATGTGCCGAGCGGGAACTTGATCGCTACGGGTTCACGGTATCTAAGAACGCGTGGGAGTTTTTCTTGGCGCGTATCATGGAGGAAAAGGGGGACGGCAAGTTTTACGGTCTCAATACCGTCAAAAAGGTGGTCCGTGAACTGATATACAACAAGCAGCTTGCGAATGCGGGGAAAGAGAAAGTAAGCCATACGATCAACCGCAACGATACCAAGGCGCTCTGCTCCGATGTCGGAAATTCCTTGTCAGGGACAGAACTACTGAATCGTCTGGTCGGGAACGAGCAGGTCAAGAAGAAGATCGAAGAATTGATTGCCCAGATCGAGCTTTCGGCCAAACAAAACACCGGCGAGAGGCCCTGCATCCACATGCGTTTTGTGGGGAACCCGGGCACGGGAAAGACGACGGTCGCCCGCATTATCGGAAAGATCCTGAAAGAAAAGGGACTGCTCCGCGTCGGGAATTTTTATGAGTACGCCGGGAGAGATTTCTGCGGCAGATATATCGGCGAGACGGCACCCAAAACGGCGAGCATCTGCCGGGATGCTTACGGCTCGGTGTTATTCATTGACGAGGCGTATTCTCTCTATCGCGGCGATGACAACGAGCGCGACTATGGAAGAGAGGCCATCGATACGTTGATTGCGGAAATGGAGAATCACAGGAGCGACTTCGTCGTCATCATGGCGGGCTATACCGACGAGATGAACAGGCTCATGCGCGCGAACCAAGGGCTGGCAAGCAGGATGCCGTATACGATTGAGTTCCCCAACTTTACGCGGGAACAGCTGTATGAAATTTATGTTTCCATGGTAAAGGCGCGGTTCAAGTACGATGATAGGCTGTTCGATGCGGCGCATCAATATTTTATGTCCCTCTCCGATGAGGTCATCAATGCCAAAGAATTCAGCAATGCGCGGTTTGTCCGCAATTTGTTCGAGCGCACTTGGGCAAAGGCGGCGATGAGGAGCCAGCTGGCAAATAAAGTTGAGATCGTACTCACAAAGGACGATTTTGAACGCGCAAGCGGTGAGAAAGAGTTCACATTCAACATTCAGAAAAAATCCCGAATAGGGTTTTAGAAACAAAAAAGGAGAAAAAGATGGCAGACGAAAAGGATTTGAAACAGGCGCGGGCAGCATTCCAAGCTCTTTGCGAGATGCTGGATGAAAAGAATTGGCATTACGAAAAGGATGCCGAGAACTTGGTGATCTCCTGCGGGGCACAAGGGGAAGATCTTCCCATGAGAATCAGGATCGAGATCGATGTGGAACGGCAGCTCATCATGCTCTTATCGCAAATGCCGTTCACGATCCCCGAGAACAGACGGACTGCATTGGCCGTCGCGGTCAGCGCCGCCAATTTCGGGATGGTAGACGGAAGTTTCGATTACAACTATCTCAACGGAAATATCGTTTTCAGAATGACATCAAGTTACCGCGATAGCTTGGTCGGAAAGGATGTTTTCGAGTACATGTTGTTTTGTTCGTGCTTCACCATCGACAGATACAACGATAAGTTCCTGATGGTGGCAAAGAACGATATGAGCAACGAAGAAATTTTGAATTTTATCGATTAAGGAGAAGGAACGATGGCAGAACAACAGAGAAATAAAAATGCAGACGCGGTTTTTAAGACCCTTTGCGAAACCCTCGACGACAGACATTGGAAATATGATGCTCACCCCGAAGATAACGTTGTACACTTTATCGTCGGTGGGGAGGACATCCCCATGGAATTTGTCATTCATGTCGATCCCGAAAAGGAACTTGTCAGAATGATGTCGCAACTGCCGTTTGCGTTCGGCGAGGACAAGCGCGTCGAAGGGGCGATCGCGACTTGCCAAGCGACCTATCAACTCGCGGACGGAAGTTTTGATTACGACTTCAAGACAGGCAAGATTATTTTCAGAATGACATCGTGCTTCCGCGGCAGCCTTATTTCCAAGGAATTGATCGCATACATGATCGGTTGCTCGTGCTATACCGTCGATGAGTATAACGACCAATTCTTGATGATCGATAAGGGCATGCTCTCCATTGAGGACTTTTTCAAGAAAGACTGACGCTCGGAATGGACACAAGTCTCTTTTCCGCGATAGAGTTTTTCAACCATGTTCCTCGGTGTTATCAACGAGCCAAAAATCGTCAGGACGGTGAAACAACATGAAAAAGATCGCCTTTCTCAGAACGGGCGGACAGACGGGTGTCGACCGTGCCGCTCTTGATTTTGCAAGGGAGAATGATCTCTCCATTCTCGGCCGGTGTCCCAAAAACGGTCGGGCGGAAGATATGCCGACCGCTCCCGGGATCGGGGCGCTTTGCCCCGAACTTCAAGAAACTCCACCCGATGACGCCGCGCAGCAGGCAAGGTGGAATGTAAGAGATTCTCATGCCACGCTCGTCATCGATCCCCGCACCCTCTCCTCTTCCGACGGCATGAGTGTTGCGGCACAGGCGGCCAAAGAGATGGGGCGCCCCCTTTTGGTGGTTCGGCATGAACAAAATGCATATGATATCGTGACGTGGTTGATGATGCTCGGCAACGAGTTGACCTTAAACATCGACGGGCCGAGCGCAAGCGAATGTCCCGAGGCATATCAAATCGCCAAGAAGATTTTGGAAGAAGCGATTCGATTGCTCAAAGAGGCGGAAGCGCGCGGAAACATGCCGATCATCAAGAACCCCAACGACGAGAGCGAGGAAAACGACCCCAAATTTTTGGAGGCGCTCAAAGTCGTCATCAAGGAAGGGAGGGCCTCGATCGCCTCGATCCAGCGCAAATGCGGGATCGGCTATAATCACGCCGGGCGAATCATCGAGAGGATGGAGCGAATGGGGTATGTGACACCGTTTGGGCATGAGGGAACAGCACGCGCGGTCCTCGTTACCCAAAAGGATTTTATCGCCAAATACGGCGAGTGGGAACCCAAACAGTAAAAACGGGATCTTTGGATGGCGAGGTGAGACGATTATGCTGTTTATCACAGGAGATACACACGGGCAGCACGATTTTGCGAAGCTCCTTGTCTTTGCGGAGGAACACCCGGAGCTCACCAAGAAAGATTTCATGATCATCGCCGGGGACTTTGGCGGCGTATGGAGCAAGCAGGGGATGGAGACGACGCTCTCCATGTATGCCCGTTTGCCCTTCACGACGCTGTTCGTGGACGGCAATCATGAGAATTTTGATATGCTGGGTGCCTATCCCGTGGAAATCTGGAACGGAGGAAAGGTGCACAAGATCGCCCCGGACATCATACACTTGATGCGCGGACAGGTATTTGAGATCGAGGGAAAGACCTTTTTCACCTTCGGCGGTGCGACCAGCATCGACAAGTATTTGCGTACAGAGGGGATCAGCTGGTGGCCGCAGGAAGTGCCGAGCTTTGAGGAGCTTGACGAGGGCATCGCCAATCTCAAACGGTACGACAATACGGTCGACTATATCGTCACGCATTCCTGCGACGAAAAGGCGCTCTGGTATCCGCCCCTCCGCGAGCGGGGCGTCAAGATGGAGACATTCCCCGAAAACCGTATGCTGTCTCTGATTGAGGACACGGTCCGCTACGGACATTGGTATTTCGGCCACTATCACATGGATGGCGACTTGACCGAAAATAAGACGGTGCTCTATCAAAAGATAGTCGCCTTGGATCGATAAGACGCTCCGATACACCGTACCATGCATTGGCGGAAATATCGATAAGAATGTCAAAGTGACGTAATTTGAGCAATAAGTGGATGATTTTTAGATGTAGGCGCCCGCCGACGGAAGTCGGCGGGCGCTGCTTTTTGAATGGGCGGAAACATTGTACTCCGTAGGTTTGCCGGGATCCTTCGGCTTCGCCTCAGAATGACGCGGGGTGCCTGAGCATGAGCGGCGGGGGGTCAATGCGGCGTGCGAATTCAACGAAAAAACGAGAACCTATTGCCGATTTTGTCGATCTGTGGTATAATACGACCATGAAAGATTTTTATAAGGCGAGGGAAGCGCTTGACGAGGAAGCGGTCGAATATTTGAAAGGCACGCTCTTTGCGGATCGGCCCGACGATTGTCCGAGCTTCATTCATTTCGGCATCGCGGTCTACGACAAGAACCATTGGCCGAACGAGTATCAAAAGGGGCTGTCCTGTTTCAAGACGCTCTTCCATGCGGGTGAGGAACGCTTCCGCATCGTGCTTCGGAACATGATCGCCACCTATTATCTGCCGAATACGCAGATTTGCAGGGAGGACTTTTCCAAGGAAGAGGCCGCGTTCATCCATGCGGCCCTCAAAGCCGATCGGGAGCCGACCCGCGTGAACGTCAATCGGCCGATCGGGACGAAACGGCTCCTGCTTCGTGCGGTCGGGGAGAAGGACCTCAAAACCTTCGCCGATCACTTCAAACAGGATGGCGATTTTGCGTTTTTCACGGGTTTACCTGCCACAAAACGCAACATTGCGGGATTCACCTTGCGTCTCAGGTCCTATACCAATTTTGCGATAGAGCGAAAATCAGACCATAAACTGCTTGGGTACATCGGGTTGAGCCTGAAAGAGCAGTCCGCAACGGGCCTTTTGGAATACTACGTCTTTCAAGAGGAGCGGCGAAAGGGGTATTGCGGGGAAGCCGTCACGGCGCTCACGGACATTACCCTGCGCGGCAAGCTCTATGCGCCCGTGGAGACGGTGCAAATCGGCGTGTTCGGAAGGAAAGCCATTCGGTTGAATGCGATCCGCGCCCGCATTGCTTCCCTCAATACGGCGTCGCAGAGGACAGTGGCGCACTGCGGATTCATACATGAAGCGACCATACATCAAATTTTGCAGAGGGGCGCGACGTGGACGGACGAGGAGATTTATTACTTGACCCGCGCCATGATCGAGAATGGCGCGGCGGACATATAGCCCGCCGCTCATGCCGAACGAACGTGAAGCATCCCATTAAACCCACGGAGTTGAATTAAAAATTAAAAATGAAAAATTAAAAATTGCGACGGGGGCGATTACGGGCTATTGTGCGGCGAGATGCTTCGGACAGCTTACGTTATAGCTCTATGGCTACTTCGCGCCAAGGG
>CANREK010000077.1 GCA_947629605.1 uncultured Clostridia bacterium
AGTTCGCCGATCCGCAGTCCCGTATAGAGACAGAGCAGGATGCCGCCGAGCTTTTCTTTATTCCATTTGAATATATATTGCTCGATCGTTCTCTGCTCCTCTTGGGTGAAGCATTCGATCTGCTTCTCCGAGGCACGCGGGCGGGAAAGGTCAAGTGCGGCCCGTTCCGCCGCACCGTGGGAGACCGCCTTTTTGAGAGAACTTTTCAAAACGGTAATGATCCCGTTGACGGTGTTGGGCGAAAATGCGGCCACCATGTCCGCGATATGGCGCTGCAAAATGCTTGCGGTGAGCTCCTCGATCTCATAACGTCCCAGCTTGGGGAGCAGATATTTGCGGCAGATCCGCTCGTACTTTTCGTACGTTCTTTCCTTCGCCGTTGGCTTCACATATACCGCGAGCCATTCGGCGATCCAGTCTTTGTATTTCATGTTCATCCCCCGTGAAATTGTTGTACAAAAATTATACGCCGCTTTTTAGAGCGGCATATCACTTCCACGGTCGATTGTAAATGAATTTTTTTGTTTGACGGCTTTTTCACCTATACGGCTCAGAATGAGCGGGCTCTCCTACGGACCATTCTAATAGCGTCATGGTGCCCCGCCCGCACGTTCTTTATGGCATCGAAGGGCGGCACGAGCGGGCACAGCCCGCGAAGTAGCCACGGGGCTCATAGAGAGTACGGGGGGCAATTCCGCCCCGTGCGCATTCTATTAACATCCACGCACGGCACGAGCGCCGCCCTTGGCGCGAAGTTAGAATCTCGCGGGGCGAATACGGACCATTCCGATTGCGTCATGGTGAGCGTAGTCGAACCATCACCTTATTATTGCTGCGGTGATCCTTCGACACGCGCTACGCGCGGCTCAGGATGACGCATTTAGAATGTTTCCGTAGAATGTGCGGCGAGATGCTTCGGACTTACTCTCGTAGACTGCGTTTTTGCTCTACTGCTCAGCATGACGCCGCACGCACACACTCCGCCCGTTTGCTGGGATCCTTCGCTGCGCTACTTCGTCGCTACGCTCCTCGTGCCGCCCTTAGACGTGAATAGAACGCGGGCGGGGCAGGATGAGCAGGCGCACTGTGGCGAGGGGATTTTTTTGTTTTTCAACGTAATTTTGAATTCTTTTGCTTGATAATTCCGATATGATTTGCTAAAATATAGGTGTCACGGCAAAGGAAGCGGCGTATGGAGTTAAAGAAAAAACGAAAAATGAGTATATGGCGGTATCTGACACTCGGATACCTTATCGTCATACTCACGGGGAGCATTCTGCTCGTTCTGCCTTGGGCGGCGAAAGACGGGCAGTCCACTTCCTACATCAACGCCCTCTTCACCGCCACATCCGCCGCGTGCGTCACGGGGCTGGTCCCCTTTGACACCTTCACGCATTGGAATCTCTTCGGACAGATCGTCATTCTGCTCCTCATCCAGCTCGGCGGGCTCGGTTTTACGACCTTCGTCTCCATCCTCTTCATCATGGTGAAGCGGGGATTCGGGCTGTTCGAGCGCAGCGCCGTCATCAAGTCCCTCGGCAGCAACAGTTTGAAGGGCGTCAAGACGCTCGTCAAGCAGATCGTCATCGGCACGCTCATCTTCGAACTGCTCGGCGCGGGGCTCCTCTCCATTCGCTTCATCGGCGATTTCGGCGTGGGACAAGGCATCTACTTCTCCGTATTCCATGCCGTCTCGGCCTTCTGCAATGCGGGCTTCGACCTCATGGGGGAAAGCGGTTCCCTCTCGGCCTACGCCTCCGACCCCCTCGTCATTCTCACGATCTGCTCCCTTATCTTTATCGGCGGGCTCGGGGTCTGCGTCTGGGGGGGCATCTTCAACTGCAAGGGCAATCCCAAACAGTTCCAATTCTACACCAAATTCATCCTGCTTTGCAGTGTCCTTCTCCTCACCGTCTCCATGGGGCTCTTCCTCGGGTTCGAGTGGAACTCCGCGGCCTATGAGGGCAAGGGCGTCGGCGGAAAGATCCTCTGCGCCCTCTTCGAGGCGACGACCGCACGTACGGCGGGCTTCTACTCCGTCGATTACAACAAGATCTCAAACAGCGGGTATCTCCTGACGGTGATCTTGATGTTCATCGGCGGATGCTCGGGCTCGACGGCGGGCGGCATCAAGGTCGGGACCTTTGCCGTCATGATCATGGGCATGCTTGCGGCCCTTCGCGGGAAGCAGGACATCAACCTCGGCAAGCGCCGCGTCGACATGTCCCAGCTCCACCAGGCGCTCGCCATCTTTACGGCGTATCTTACGATCATCCTCGTCGCCGTCATGACGATGTGCGCGATCGAGCCGTTCGGGTTCCAGCAGATCCTGTTCGAGACGGTCTCCGCGCTCGGCACGGTCGGGCTCTCGATGTCCCTGACGGGATCCCTCTCCATCGCATCCAAGCTCATCCTCATCCTGCTCATGTATGCGGGGAGAACGGGCGTGCTCACCATCGCGATGGCACTCAGCAGAAAGAACAGAACGGAAGCGCAGATCAAACGCCCCGTAGAAGTGATTTTTATCGGGTAATGGTTTCGAACATTTCTTTGCTCGCCGCGCGGCGAAACGGAAGCCGACCCGCGCGTCATCCTGCCCCGCCCGCATTCTCTTCACCTCTAAGGGCGGCACGAGCGCCCTTAGGCGCGAAGTAGCGTAGTCGAAGGATCTCGCGCGGCTTCGAAAAGAAACTGTTCGAGCGAACACGCCTTGTGCATCAATCGAGTTGTTTCGTAAGGCACTCTGCAAGGACATTAAGGTTCCCGTGGGGTACCAAATGGGGTCGCCCACGGCGGAAGTGAATTCCGCCTAAGGCAAGGAATTGGGAATGTTTCGAACATTTCTTTGCTCGGCCTGCGGCCTTCGTAAAGAAACTGTTCGAGCGAAAGTGCGGCACTTCGTGCTCATTCTGAGCCGTAGGCGAAGAATCCCAGCAAACGGGCGGAGAAACACCCCCTCAGTCGCGCAAGGGCGGCGCGACAGCTCCCCCTCAAGGGGGAGCCAAGAATCCGTCTTTCCCTTGCCCACCCCTCCGAGGGAAGAATTTTGCATTCTGCTAAGAGTTGATAACTCTTAGCGCAAAATTCTTATAGCATTTGCCCATATGCAACGGGCAAATGCCGACCAAGCACGGGTCTCTACCCGTGCGCGAGGGTGTCACGCAGTGACGGGAGGGGTGGCATATTATGTGTCCTGTTGCGTCGGCAGGGACCGCCGCAACCCGTCGGCGAGGCCACGCCTCCTGTCGCGGCGCAGCTCACAGCCCGCAGGGCTGTTGAGCAGAATTGCGCCGCTCCACCACAATTTTTAATTTTTAATTTTCAATTTTCAATTTATAAGGAGAACTATGGTATCGGTTTTACTCATCGGAATGGGGAAATTCGGGCGGGAGCTCGGAGAACGGCTTCTCGGCATGGGCGACGAAGTCATGATCGTCGACAAAAACGAGGACAACATCAATGCCCTCGCTTCCCGCTACACCAATGCCCTCATCATGAACTGCATGATCATCGACAACCTCAAAACGCTGGACATCCCCGCCTTCGACGTCTGCGTCGTGGCCATCGGCGACGACTTTCAGGCTTCGCTCGAAATCACCTCCAACTTAAAGGACCTCGGGGCGAAAAAGGTCGTCTCCAAGGCCTCCACGGAGATCCAGCGCAAGTTCCTGACCCGCGCGGGCGCGGATGAGGTCATCTATCCCGACAAGGATGTGGCAGAAAAACTCGCCGTCACGCTCAATTCCGCCAACGTCATCAACTTTATCGAACTCGACAACGACCACGCCATTTTCGAGATCGAGACGCCGAAACGATGGCTCCGCAAAAAGCTCATCGACATCAATCCCCGCGCCAAGTACGGCATGAACATTCTGACCGTCAAAAAGGGCAACAGCGACATCTCCACCATCGACGGCAATTATGTGTTTGAAGAGGGCGACCTGCTCGTCGTGTTCGGCAACACCGAGGCGATTTTGCGGTTCACCAATAAACAAAAATAAGAGAGTTATTGCATGAAATAGCGCGGCGGGCATATTGCCCGCCGCGCGTTTTCCAAATTTTCGCGTACATTTTCAACTTTTGCGTTAATTCAGTTCCAACTTTCGCATTAATTTGCGGATCTCCTCGTGAATGCGGCGGCGATGATCGACTCCGTCAACATCAAGACGGACAGAACAACGATCACGATGGGCGCGACGTAGCTATATTCCAGTCCCGATTCCGCATCGTCGAACATATAGGTCTCAAACATCGACACGAACACGACATTCAGCACCAGCGACAGGATCGCGACGCCCAAGAGGATCGAGGAATTGATGACCCCTGTTCCCTTTTCCTTGCTGACAAGACGCTTAGATGCGTCATATATTTTTAAGGCGAGCATGGCGAGCACGATGATCTGCGCGGCGACGGCGAAGATAGCGACGATGAGTTCCCCGATCGGAAAATAGCAGCTCGTATCTTGCATATACCGTAACCCGATCAGCAGGCATGCATAGATCGGCGTGACGCCAAGGGAAACGCTCGCATCGGAATCGGCCACTTCCACTCCAATCTGTCCGTTCTTGGCAAACGTGATGGCAACAATGGCAAGAACGATCCCCGCAAGCGCAAGCGAGCAGTTCAAGATCGTAGAGAAGCTCGCAAGTTGTTTGCCCCGTGCGGCGAGGCGCAGTCCCGCGCCGACCCCGAGGAAGATCCCCCCGAGGATGAGGCCCGACAGCGTTGCGGCGTTGAAGGAAACTGCGGCCTGCAGCGACGCCGTATCGATACCGCTCGTGGCCACCGAATTCATCCCCCATGAAGCAAGAACATAGAACACACATGCCGTGACAACGAAACTCATATATGCTCCTACGGCATACTCAAAATAGTTACGCCGCTTTCCATCCTGCATCTGTTTGGCAAATTTTGTGATGGCAATCGCGGCAAATGTCACAACAAGTACGAATCCGACCGCCACGAAAATCGTACAGATGATGGTGGGAACGTAGGCAGCAATGGCGAGAGGTTCCCCATCCGTCTCGATCTGTGAATAGGCGGTGCCGAGTTCATCATATCTATCATAGAAGTAGTCATAGACGGTGCATGACGTCACACTGGTGCGGGCGATCGACATCTCCAACCCAATAAAGAACACAAAGATGAGCGAAAAGAGCACGGCCGCCATGGCGAGTGCGCCGCCGCAGATGCCGAGAATGTCAAAGACGCTCTTTTTGGGCTTTGCGGAAACGTCGGACGGCATTTCGCCTGCCATCGGCGCCGAAACAGTCGCAATGGGCGTCAAAACCGTTGCAGTGGGAGCGGGTGCCGTCAGAGAGGCGCCGCAATAGGGACAAAAGTTTGCCTCTGCCTCACAGATTTTTCCGCACTTCGGGCAAGTCTTTTTGCCGTCGAGCCGTTTTCCGCAAGACATGCAATAGACCGCGCCGTCGGGATTTTCCTTCCCACAGGAACCGCAGATCATAATACTGTTTCCTCCTTGAAGTCTCTCCTTGGGAGAAACCTATATATAGAATCATTCTACTACACCCCCCCCCTCCGATGTCAAGCATTTTGAAGTATTTCTTGGCCGCAACCGTAAAAAATTTGAAAACCGCCTCACAATGAGACGGCTTGTAAGAATTAAAAATGAGCGCTCCGCGCTCATGCTGAGCGTAGCGAAGCATCCCATTAGACCTACGGAAGCACAATGTTTCTCCGCCCGTTTGCTGGGATTCTTCGGTCGCTACGCTCCCTCAGAATGAGCGGGTTGTCCTACGGACCATTCCGATTGCGTCATGGTGAGCTCCGTCGAACCATCACCGCAGCAAGCCCTACCCCCTACGGGGGGAGGGTGGCACGGCATAGCCGTGACGGATGGGGGGCATGCCTTCCCCTTGGGGGGAAGGTGGCGCGTTATCACCGCGACGAAAGAGGGGAGCGTTCCCCGCCTCAGTCTCGCTCCGCTCGACAGCTCCTCCCCAAGGAGGAGCCATATCCCCCCCACCACCGCCTACGGCGGAGCCTCCCCCCAAAAGGGGTAGGCCTCAGAATGAGTGGCGGGCAAAATGCCCGCCGCGCATCGACTGCCCATACAAGGAGCAAAAATGGCGTTTAATACGCAATATGTTCGATTTTTTCCTTGTGCGAGTAGCGATAGAAGATGGCCTTGCGGCCGATGACGGCGACGAGTTCGGCATGCAGAAGCTCGGCGAGATCGACGGCGAGATTTTCCCCATCCTCGCCCGCCGCGGGGAGAAGGGTCACCTTGATGAGCTCCCGCGCTTCGAGAGCGTTGGAGAGGCTCTCGACGAGATTGTCGGTGATCCCCTCCTTTCCGACCTGCCCGATGGGCTTCATCGTGCTCGCCATCGACTTCAAATTTGCACGTTGTTTGGATGTAAACATGATTTTTCTCCTTTTTTTGTGGAATGATGGGGTGGCATGCTGCCCCGCGAGGTTCTTCGGATTTGCACCCTTGCTCTTTACGACTTTTCGGCTCAGAATGACGCGGGGCCGCTCATGCTGAACGAACGTGAAGCATCCCGTCAGACCTACGGAGCAACTACTTCCGTAGGTTTGCTGGGATTCTTCGCCTACGGCTCAGAATGAGCGTGCGCCGCGGCGCACGCCTTTTTTGCCCCCTCCCGAGGAGGGGGATCAAGGGGGTGGGCAACGCATTCTAAATTACTGCGCGTGGCAGGGTCTCCCTGCCTAAGCGCACCCTATTTGGTACCCTACGGGAACCTTAATGTCCTTGCA
>CANREK010000078.1 GCA_947629605.1 uncultured Clostridia bacterium
ATTTTGAGCCCCTTGATCCACATCTTGGCGGGCGAGAAGGTGTGGCACCATGTGATGATGCCGATGCAGTTTTCGTCATTGTTGACCTTTTTGACGGCCTCGATGACCTCATCGGAGCTCTTGCAGGTGGTGAGATACTTCACCGTGACAGGAACGTGCTTGTTGACGTAACTCGCCATCTCTTTGGAGTGCTCGGCAACATGCGCGAGCACGTCGTCGCCATACAGCGTCTGCGACCCCGTGAGCCAATAAACTACTTTTTCTTTCATGATATTCATACCCCTTGTTGGATTTTTTGATAAATTAAGAATTGAAAATTAAAAATGAAAAATTGTGGTGTGGGATTATACGGAAGTAGCCTCACCGCCCCGCGTCATTCTGAGCCACGGGGCTCATGGAGAATACGAGGGCGATTCCGAAGAATCTCGCGGGGCGATTACGGACCATTCCGATTGCGTCATGGTGAGCGTAGTCGAACCATCACCTTATTATTGCTGCGGTGATCCTTCGACACGCGCTACGCGCGGCTCAGGATGACGCGATTAGTACGTTTCCGTAGAATGTGCGGCGAGATGCTTCGAACTTACTGCCGTAGACTGCGTTTGCGCTCCGTGGCTCAGCATGACGCCGCACACGAAGGCAGTGACCCACCCCCTACCCCCTCCTTGGGGAGGGGGACACAGGGGGCGGGGACATTCCCACTCACTGCGCGTGGCAGGGTCTCCCTGCCTAAGCGCACCCCATTTGGTACCCTACGGGAACCTTAATGTCCGAATGAAAGGCGGAGCGGGCGGCAGCGGAGCAACAGTGAATGGCGGAGCCTAACCCCTCGATGAATTCTTTTCGCCCTTGAAAAGAATTCATCGAAACTATTTCTTTTGTCCGTAGTATGCGTTTTTGCCGTGTTTGCGCTGGTAGTGCTTCTCCATCATGAAGCGGTCGGCGCGGACAACGGAGGGATTGAGCTGTTCGGTGAGATAGGCCATCTTGGCGACTTCCTCAATGACCGTCGCATTGTAGACGGAGCCCCCGCCATCCTTGCCGAAGGCGAACACGCCGTGGCTCTTGATGAGCACGCCGGGCACTTCCAAGGGGTCGAGCCCGTCCTCGCGGAACTTTTCGATGATGGCAAGGCCTGTGTTCTTCTCGTATTCCCCCTCGATCTCGGCCTGTGTCAGAGAGCGTGCGCAGGGGATATCGCCGTAGAAATAGTCGGCGTGGGTCGTGCCGTAGAAGGGAATGGACCGCCCCGCCTGTGCCCATGAGGTCGCAAAGGTGGAATGCGTGTGGGTGACGCCGCCGATGTTTTTGAACGCCTTGTAGAATTCGATGTGCGTGGGCGTGTCCGACGAGGGGCGAAGGTCCCCTTCCACCACCTTGCCGTCGAGGTCGACGACGACCATGTCCTCGGCCTTCATGTCGTCATAGCTGACGCCCGAGGGCTTGATGACGAAGAGCCCGCTCTTTCTGTCGATCTCGGAGACATTGCCCCAAGTGAACAACACGAGCTTGTTTTTGACGAGTTGCAGATTGGCTTCCAGCACTTTTTGCTTCAATTCTTCTAACATATGTCTCTCCTTATTTGAGTGAACGAACTGCTTCGCGGACAATGGGAAGGCCGTCGACATAGCGCTCCGCAAAGGCCTCGAATCCCTTGACATCTTCGGGATCGGGCGCAAGGGTCACCCCCTCCTGCCCCGCAAAGACCTTGTTTTCGAGATAGTTTTCGAGCGATTCGCCGCTTTCCTTGGTGATCCTGTAATTTGCGAGAATGGCCATGCCCCACGCGCCGCCCTCGCCCGCCGTCTGCATGACGGTGACGGGAGCGCCGATCGCCGCGGCGAGATAGCTCTGCGCGACGTGTTCGGTCTTGAAGATCCCGCCGTGGCCCGTGATGCGGTCGAGCCCCACGCCTTCCTCTTTGAGCATGATGTCGCATCCGACTTTGAGCGCCCCGAATGCCGAATAGAGGTGACAACGCATGAAGTTCGCGAGGGTGAAGTTGCTGTCGGCCTTCCGCACAAAGAGCGGTCTGCCGTGCTCCACGTTGGTGACGTGCTCGTTGGAGATGTAGTTGTAGGAAAGAAGTCCGCCGCAGTCCTTGTCCCCCGCTTCGGAGGCGGTATAGAGCATTTGATAGAGCTTGGGCTTGGGAAGGTCGACGCCGAGCTCCTTTGCGAATTCGCCGAAGAGGCCGACCCAGCCGTTGAGGTCGGAAGTGCAGTTGTTGCAGTGGACCATGCCGACGAGGTCGCCGACGGGCGTCGTGACGAGGTCGATCTCGGGATAGGGCCGCGTGAGCTCCTTTTCGAGCACGATCATCGCAAAGACGGAAGTGCCCGCCGAGACATTGCCCGTGCGCTTCTTGACGGAATTGGTGGCCACCATGCCCGTGCCGGCGTCGCCCTCGGGCGGGCAGAGCGGGATCCCCGCTTTGAGGTCGCCTTCGGGGTCGAGGAGCTTTGCCCCTTCCTCCGTGAGCGTCCCCGCATCCTCGCCCGCGAGCAGGATGCCCGGCAGGATGTCCTCTACCTGAAAGGGCACTTTGCCCTTGACGAGTTCGTTGAACTGCGCAAGCATGCGCCCGTTGTACTTCTTTGTGGCGGGGTCGACGGGGAACATGCCGCTCGCCTCGCCGATGCCGATGACCTTTTTGCCGGTCAGAAGCCAATGAACGTAGCCTTCGAGCGTCGTCTGAAAGACGATATCCTTGACATGGGGTTCCCCATCGAGAATGGCCTGATAGAGGTGCGCGATCGACCAGCGTGCGGGGATGTGGTAGCCGAAAAGCTGCGTGAGCTTTTCCCCCGCTTCCGCCGCCGTGTTGTTGCGCCATGTGCGGAAGGGCACGAGGAGCTTGTCGTTCTTGTCGAACACCATATATCCGTGCATCATGGCGGAGATGCCGATCGCACCGATGGTGGTGAGCGTGACGCCGTATTTTTCTTTGACATCCGCCTTTAACGAGGCGTAACAGTCCCTAAGGCCGCCCACGATGTCGTCGAGCGTGTACGACCAGATGTTGCCGATGTGGCGGTTTTCCCAATCGTGACTGCCCGAGGCGATGGGCGCGTTGGTTTCATCCACGAGCACCGCCTTGATGCGCGTGGAGCCGAATTCGATGCCGAGCGCCGTCTTGCCCGACCCGATCAATTTTGCAATGTCCATTTGGATCCCCCTGTTTTAGTACATACTTGTACATTTGTATTATAAGAGAAAACGCGTCAAATTTCAATAGGTAGGCGCAAAATTTTTGGGAAAATATTTGGGGAATTGTTTGGGAAAATGTTTGGGAAATTGTTTGGGAAAATATTTGGGAAATTGTTTGACAAATCGCACAAAAAAACCGCCGCATGCTCTGCGACGGCTCTTTGTGTCTTTGCGGATAGATTTACTTCTTTTGATCCATATGGACATCGACCTGCGGGAAGGGAACGCTGATGCCGTTCTCCTCGAACACCGTCTTGATGGCGCCGCGCATCTGACGCTGGGCGGCAAAGAAGTCGTTTTCGTTGCACTTGGCGCCGAAGTGGAGATTGACGCTCGAATCGGCAAGCTCTTCCACGCCGTTGAAGTCGATGTCGGAGATGAGCGACGGACACATGGCTCTGATCTTTGCCTTGTTGGCTTCAAAGACATCCTTGACCTTTTGAAGATTCTCCTCATAGGGAATGCCGACAAGCACGGTGGGATAGGAATCTTCCCTGCTCTGATTGACGAAGATCTTGATGGTGGAGTTGTTGGCAACGCGGATGTCGCCGCTGTAATTGATGAGCTTGGTGTTGCGGATGCCGATCTCCTGCACGGTGCCGCGCCAGCCGTCGATCGTGACGATGTCCCCCACCTGCAAGGTTCCGTCGCAGACGAGGAAGATGCCCGCAACGACGTCGGCGATGAGGCTCTGCATGCCGAGTCCAACGACGAGGGTGAGAACGCCCGCGCTTGCGATGAGCGCACCGACATTCATGCCCCAAACCGCGAGCACTGCGATGACGCAGACGACCCAGATGACGACCTTGATGATGCTGTTGACGAGTTTCCCGATCGTGATCTTCCGCGGCGTTCCCTTGAAGATCGCTTTCATGATCGAGCAGACGATGTAGAGAACGAGCAAGGTGATAAAGAGGACCTGCGCCGTGCCGATGAGTTTGGGAATGATCGAGTAGATGAATTTGAGGAGCGGGCTCATCGTGAGCGGGATGAGGACATCGGGGTTCTGCGGGTCTCTTTCATACAGAGCGAACCAGCCGTCCACGGTGTCGTTGATTTGGTTATAGAACACGAAGCTGAGTACTGTGATCGCAGCGAAGATGACGAGGAGGATAAGGCCTACCGTAAACGTCTTGCTGCCCTTTTTGGGTGTGTTTTCCATTTTCTGTCTTTTTACCTCCGAAGGGTATTATAGCCTGTCCCATTCGTTTTGTCAAGACTATGACGTCATCTTTTCCGGAAAAGATTTTTTCACACTTATGTGCGCGTTTGGGGGGATGACGCGATTGTGAATGACACCGCCGCTCATTCTGAGCCATAGGCGAAGAATCCCAGCAAACGGGCGGAGCAACTTAATTAAAAATTAAAAATGAAAAATTAAAAATTATGGTGGGGAATTGGAATGGTCCGTAGGACAATGTTGCTCCGTAAGTTTAATGGGATGCTTCACGTTCGTTCAGCATGAGCACCGGCCGATCATTCTGAGCCATAGGCGAAGAATCCCAGCAAACGGGCGGAGCAACTGCTTCCGTAGGTTTAACGGCCTTCACGTTCGTTCAGCAAAAGCGCGGCGCCGAAGCGCCGCGCTTTCAAATCGCTTTCGATTTTATAATAAAATGCAGATGACGCCGCCCTTGCCCTCGTTGACGATGCGGGTGACGGTCTTGCGCATCTTCTTGCGCACCGTCTCGCCCATGGCGCGGTTCTTTTGCAGAAGTTCCTCGCCGAGCATCTCTTTGAGCGTCTTGCCGAACATGTTGGTGTCCCATGCGCGGGCGGGCTCCTTCTCCATGCCCTCTTGGAGCTGCCGCGCGAACGCCTCGCTCTGTTCCTCGTTGCCGAGCGCGGGCCGCACTTCCCCCTTGACGTCGACGCGGATGATGTGGTAGCTCGGCGCATCGGCTTTGAGGTCGACCCCCACCCTGCCGCTCTTTTTGACGACGGCGGGCTCGGAGAGGCTCATCTCCGAATCGAGGGGCGGGACGATGCCGTAGCCGAATTCCTTGGCGTCCTCAAACGCCTGACCGACGCGCTCGTAGAGCTTTTTGGCCTCGACGAGACGGCTGCAATAGCTCATGAGGGCAAAGTCGCTCTTGATCTCCTCGCCGCACTGTGCGGAAAGAACCTCGTAGAACGCCCCCTCTTTGGCCTCCACCCTGCAATGCGCCTTGCCCGTGGAGGCGTCGATTTCGAGGGAGACGGGCGGAAGCAGACGCTCGCTTTCCGTATACATCGTATCGAGAAGGGCGCAGTCGCTCATCTTTGCGATCTTCGGCGCGACGGTGCGGATGCCCGAGAGTACCTCGCTCAAAATGGGCGCATCGGGGTCGAGCACGCGCATCCAATCGGGGATGTCGATGTCGACGGAGAGCACGGGGAATTCATAGAGAATGCGCTCCAAGACGCCCGAGATGTCCTCTTTGGTCATCTTCTCGACGCTCATCGCAAGCACGGGGGCGCCGTACTTTTCCTGCAAAGAGGCTCTGAGCTCCTCCTGCGCGGCGGGATCGAGGCAGTTCAACAGGATGACATACGGCTTGTTGATCTTTTTGAGTTCGGCCGCCGCCCTCTCCTCCGCCGCCTCATAGCCCTCGCGGGGGATCCCCGTGACGGAGCCGTCCGTCGTGACGAGGATGCCGATGGTGGAATGTTCGCGGATGACCCGCTCCGTCCCCTCTTCGGCCGCCTGCTCAAAGGGCACGGGCTCCTCGTTCCAAGGGGTCTTGACGAGGCGGGGCGCACCCTCCTCCTCAAAGCCGTTGGCGCCCTCGACGGGATAGCCCACGCAGTCGATGAGGCGGACCTTGGCGGTCGCATCCTTCACCTTGATCTCCGCCCCCTCTTCGGGAACGAACTTGGGCTCGGTCGTCATGACCGTCTTTCCCGCCGCCGATTGGGGAAGTTCGTCGCTGTAACGGCTCTTTTTTGCCGCGGGCACGCTCGGGAGTACGAGCGCTTCCATGAATTTTTTGATGAAAGTCGATTTTCCCGTTCTCACGGGGCCGACCACGCCGACAAAGATCTCTCCCCCCGTGCGTGTCGCGATGTCCTCGTATACGTTGAATGTTTCCATAAAAAAGCACCTCCGCCGTTCAAAGATATGATATGGCGGAGAAAGCAGGATTATGAATTGAAAATGAAAAATTAAAAATTGTAGCGAGGCATGATTAGAATGACACCCCTCCCGTCACTGTGTGACACCCACCCCTCAAGGGGTGGGCAAGTGACCCTTGGCTCCCCCTCGAGGGGGAGCTGTCACGCGCCCTTGCGTGACTGAGGGGGTGTTGTTCTGAATAGCGCACGGCGGGAGCCGTGCGCTTTTTTCAAATTATTCTCAAATTTGTTGACTTTTTCAGTACGGAGTGTTACAATAAATTTGCAACAAGGGTTCCTGTTGGCGGTTAGCCCCCATTTTTTATGGATACTTCCACAAAA
>CANREK010000079.1 GCA_947629605.1 uncultured Clostridia bacterium
CGTGAGCGGATCGGGCAAGAGTTCTCTCGTCAACGAGATCATTCTGCCCATTTTGGCGAACAACCTCAACGGCGCCCGTCTGCCCCTCGGCGCAAGCGGGGATTTTTCGGGAATAGAGCACTTCGACAAGGTCATCGCCATCGACCAATCGCCCATCGGCCGCACGCCGCGCTCCAATCCCGCGACCTATACGGGCGTCTTTACGCCCATCCGCGAGCTCTTTGCCACCACGCCAGACGCCAAGGCGTTCGGCTTCAAGGCGGGGCGCTTCTCCTTCAACGTCGCGGGCGGCAGGTGCGAGAACTGCGAGGGCGACGGCATCATGAAGATCGAGATGCACTTCTTGCCCGATGTCTATGTGCCCTGCGAAGTCTGCGGCGGGAAACGGTACAACCGCGAAACGCTCGAAGTCAAATACAAGGGCAAGAGCATCGCCGACGTGCTCGACATGACCGTCGAAGAGGCATGCGACTTTTTCAAGGCCATTCCGTCGATCTATAATAAAATCAAGACTTTGAACGAGGTCGGCCTCGGCTATATCAAGCTCGGACAGAGCTCCACGACGCTCTCGGGCGGCGAGGCGCAGCGGGTCAAACTCGCGACGGAGCTTGCAAAGCGCTCCACGGGCAAGACCTTCTACATCCTCGACGAGCCGACGACGGGTCTGCACAGCTATGACGTCGAAAAGCTCATCAACATCCTGCTGAAGCTCCGCGACGGCGGGAACACCGTGCTCGTCATCGAGCATAATTTGGAAGTTGTGAAGATCGCCGACCATATCATCGACCTCGGACCCGAGGGGGGAGACGGCGGCGGCGAGATCCTCACGACCGGCACCCCCGAAGAGGTCGCCGCAGTCGAATCGAGCTACACGGGACAGTTTTTGAAGAAAGTGCTTCAAAATTAAAAATTAAAAATGAAAAATTAAAAATTGCGGCGGGGGATATTATTAGAATGACACCCCTCCCGTCACTGCGTGACACCCACCCCTCGAGGGGTGGGCAAGGGTGTCCCTTGGCGCCCCCTTGAGGGGGAGCTGTCGAGGCGTAGCCGAGACTGAGGGGGTGTCATGCCCCCAACCCCATCATCCGAAAAGGAGTTCTTATGTACAATAAAGAAATGCAACATCTCGGCGAGGAGCGGAGCGTCATCCGCGAACTCTTCGACTACGGCAGTCTCCGCAAACAGGCCGTCGGGAGCGAGAACGTCTTTGACTTCTCCATCGGCAATCCCTCCGTGCCCGCACCCGCATTCGTACAGGAGGAAATTCGCCGTCTCATCGACACGGTGCCCCCCGAAGCGCTCCACGGCTACACGCCCGCGGCGGGCGCTCCCGAGGCGAGAAAGGCCGTCGCCGACTACATAGAGAGGGAATTTGGGGCACCCATGTCCGAGGACCTCGTGTACATGACGTGCGGCGCGTCGGCCTCGCTTGCCATCATCACGGCCGCCCTCTATGAGGAAGGGGACGAATTCGTCGTGCTCGCGCCCTTCTTCCCCGAGTACCGTGTCTTTGTGGAGGGGGCGGGTGCAACGCTCGTCGTCGCCCCGACGGACGAGAGGTTTCACCCCGATTTCCACGCCCTCGAACAGGTCATCACACGCCGCACCAAGGCCGTCATCCTCAATTCCCCCAACAACCCCACGGGGGCGGTCATCTCCGGGGAAGAGCTCAAAACGCTTGCGGTGCTCCTCGAAAAAAAGAGCGCGGAGAAGGGGGAGCCCATCTTCCTCATCGCCGACGAACCCTATCGCGAACTCGTCTACGGCGTGACTGTGCCCTTCCCCATGAATTACTACCGCGACACGGTCGTCTGCTATTCCTTCTCGAAGTCTCTCTCGCTCGCGGGGGAGCGCATCGGGTATGTCGCCGTCAGCCCCAAGTGCCGCGAGGCAAAGTCCCTCTTTGCGGCCGTCTGCGGCGCGGGGAGAAGGCTCGGCTACGTCTGTGCACCCGCCCTCTTCCAGAGGGTCTGCGCGGCCGCCCTCGGCAGGGTGAGCGACGTCGGCAAATATCGTGAAAATCGCGACATATTGTACGATTTTCTCACCAAAACGGGCTATGAATGCATGCCGCCCGAGGGGGCGTTCTACCTCTTTGTCAAGGCCTTGGAGCCCGACGCCGTCGCCTTTTCGGAGCGGGCGAAAAAGCATGAGCTCTTGCTTGTTCCGTCGGACAGTTTCGGCGTCACGGGATATGTGCGCATCTCCTATTGCGTCTCCCGCGCGACGATCGAGCGCAGCCTCCCCGCCTTCCGCGATTTGTATGAGGAATATCATCCCCGCTCATGCTGAGCGAATGCGAAGCATCCCGGCAAACCTACGGAAGCAGCCCCGCGTCATTCTGAGCGGCGGAAGCTGTACGAAGTCCGATGACTTGACCCGAAGAATCTCGCGGGGCGTATACGGACGCTGTGCGGCGAGATGCTTCGGACGCGCTTCCGTAGACTGCGTTCTTGCTCTTCTGCTCAGCATGACGCCGCACCCCGTTCAATCGACCCGATTCCCCTCAGAATGAGCAACCCCACCCGCATAAAAATTATTCCGCCTCCGCATATTGAAAGTATACGGAGGTTTTTCTATGAAAGCAACAGGCATCGTACGCAGGATCGACGAACTCGGACGGGTCGTCATTCCCAAGGAGATCCGCAGGACACTGCGCATCCGCGAGGGGGATCCCTTGGAGCTCTTCACCGATCGGGACGAGCTCATGCTCAAAAAATATTCGCCCATCGCGTCGGTCGAGCGCTTCGCGGAGGGCACGGCGAAGTCGCTCTCCGAGCAGAGCGGGTATCTTTCCGCCATTCTCGACACCGACACCGTGCTCGCGGTCGGCGGCGTGGGGAAGCGTGCGCTCGTGGGGAAGTCCATCTCCGACAAGGTGACGGAGATCATGACGGCGCGGCAGAGCTATCTTGCGAACAGGGCGGAAGGGGGCGAGATCGTTCCCATTGCCGTTGACAGCGAATACGAAGCGACGGCCGAGATCATCGTGCCCATCATCGCGGGCGGCGATTGCCTCGGCGCGGTCGTTCTATTGTCGAATGAGGAGGGCGCGATTTTGGAATCCAACGCTGTCAAACTCGCCCGCCTCACCGCAGACATTATTGCGAATCAGTTTGAATAATTTCGAACATTTCTTTGCTCGGCCCTTGCCTGCCCCCTTTGAAGGGGGCGGGGTAGGGGTGGGGGTTGCCCTAAGGGGGCGGCGCGGGCCTTCGAAAAGAAACTGTTCGAGCGAACGCGCTCTGTTCATCAATCGATTTGGCCTCGGAAGCGTTATATGCAAGGACATTAAGCCTGCGGTAGCGTTGCAAATAGGGTGCGCTTAGGCAGGGAGACCCTGCCACGCGCAGTGATTTGGAATGGGGCGGCGGGCGCACGGCGTGCCGCCGTGTGCTCATCCTGCCCCGCCCGCACGTTCTTTATGGTGTCGAAGGGCGGCACGAGGAGCGTAGCGACGAAGTAGCGTAGGCGAAGGCCAGCAAACCTACGGAAGCATATACTCCGTGTGTTTAACGGGATTCTTCGGTCGCTACGCTCCCTCAGAATGAGCGGCGGCGTACATATGAAGCACGGGAATTTTCTCAAAAACGTTGCGATCATTTCCCTTGCGGGGCTCGTCGCCAAGGGCATCGGCGCGATGTACCGCATTCCGCTCACGGGCATGCTCGGCGGGTACGGCACGGGGCTTTACTCCATGGCGTATCCGCTTTTTTGCGTGCTCCTCACCTTCTCCTCGGCGGGCATTCCCTCCGCCCTGTCGCGCATGATCGCGGGGGGAAGAGGAGAGGCCGTCATGAAAAGCGCCCTCCGTCTCTTCTCTCTCCTCGGCGTCGCGGGGAGCCTCTTCATGCTGTTTTTCGCACCATATATGAGCAATTTGCAGAAGGACGGCTCCCTTGTCCTGTGCTATCTCGCCCTCGCGCCGTCGGTGTTTTTCGTCGCCCGCATCGCCGTCTACCGAGGCTATTTTCAGGGAAAGAACGACATGAAGCCGACGGCCTTTTCGCAGATCGTGGAACAACTCGTCAAGGCGGGCGCGGGGCTTGCACTTGCGGGGATCGCGAAAACGCCCGCACACGGCGCCGCGGCGGCCCTCTTCGCCGTCACGCTCTCCGAGATCGTCACGCTCTTCTATCTGAAAGGCAAGTACGGGCGGCAGAAACGCACCCTGCTCGTGCGGGCAAGCTCGGGCCTTTCGGTGCTCCGCGCCGCCTTCCCCGTCATGGCGTCGGCGGCACTGCTCCCGCTCTCGCGCATGGCGGACAGCGTCATCGTCGTGCGCCTTCTGTCCCGTTATACGGAAAGCGCCGTCTCCCTCTATGGTCTCTTTGCGGGCGCGGCGGTGAGTTTGTGTTCCCTGCCCGCCACCTTCTGCTACGGCCTCGTCGCGGCGACCGTGCCCGTCGTCTCAAAGAGCGCCGCGCGGGGGGATGGGGAAGAGGGGACGCGCCGCGCCATGTTCGCCCTGCTCCTCACGATCGTCTTGTCCCTCCCGCTTGCCCTGTTTCTTATGATTTTCGCACCGCAGGTCGTCAATTTTCTCTATCCCGCCCTCTCCGACGGGAGCCGTGCAACGCTCATCGGCCTCGTGCGCATATCTTCGCTCTCCTCGGTGTTCCTTGCGGGCATCGATACCCTCTCCGCCTCGCTCACGGGGCTCGGCAGGGCAAAGTATGCCGCCCTCTCCATGGCCGCGGCGGTGATCGTCAAGCTCATCCTGCAAGTTTTCCTCGTCAATCAAAAATTTCTCATCGGCGGCGCCGCCCTTGCGGAGAGTATCTGTTATCCGATTGCTTTTTTCCTCGACTTGATGTATACTATAAGAAAAAAGAAGGTGAAAGAGTATGGTAACAGTCATCGGCTCGGGGACGGAACGGGGAGATTTGACGCTCAACGCCGTGAAAGCGCTCAGGGAAGCGGACGCGGTCTTGCTGCGTACGGAGCAGATCCCCGCCGCGCAGAGCCTCAAAGAAGAAAATATCCCGTTTGAAACACTCGATCGTCTCTACGCGTCGAGCAGAAATTACGACACCCTCGCCCAAAAGATCGCACGCGAGGTGCGGCGGCGGGGGAAAGAGGCCAACGTGTGCTATGTCGTGGACGGCAGCGGCACCGAGGACGTCGCGGCACAGATCCTTTTGAAGAGCTCCGCCGTGCGCCTCATCGACGGCAGACCGAAATCGGGCTATTTTGCCGCTCTCGCGGGGCTTTGCGGCGAATATACCGCCCTCTCCGCCTTCTCCATCGGCGCCAAGACGGCGCTCCCCCTCGTCATCTATGACGTCACCGAGGACAATATCGGCGATGTCAAGCTGGTTCTGAGTGAAAAATACGGCGACGAGGCGGCCGCGGTCCTCATCACCGACGGCAAAAAAGAAGAGCTGCCGCTCTACGAGGCCGACCGAAAAAAACTCGGCGCCATGACGGGCCTCGTTCTCAAAAATCAAGACTTATTGTCGAAAAAACGCTTTGATTTTGAGGACGTCGTCGCCATTCTGAAGCGTCTCCGCGCCCCCGACGGCTGCCCGTGGGACAGGGTGCAGACGCATGAGTCCATCCGCATCAACGCCATCGAAGAGGCCTATGAGCTCGTCGACGCCATCGACAAAAAGGACCCCGAGCACATGCGCGAAGAGGCGGGGGACGTGCTCATGCAGGCCCTCTTTCATACGCTCATGGAGGAGGAAAAGGGGGAATTCACGGTCACGGACATGCTCTCCGAGCTCTGCACCAAGCTCATCACCCGCCACACGCATGTGTTCGGCCATGAACACGCCGCAACGGCCGACGGGGCGCTCTCCGTCTGGGAGAAGAACAAGATGACGGAAAAGCATCAGGCGACCTATTCGGACGCCGTGAACGACGTGCCGCAGTGTTTCCCCGCCCTGCTTCGGGCGCAAAAGGTCGCAAAGCGTATGGAGAAAGGGGGGTGGGACAAGGCCACCGTGGAAAACTTCGAGCGCAAGTTCCGCGAGGAGTACGGGGAGCTCATGGAAGCCGTCAAAATCGACAATAAGTCGCAGATTTTGGAAGAACTCGGCGACGTTTTGTTCTGCACGGTCGAGCTCGGACGGGCCGTCGGGGCGGACTGCGAACTCGCCCTTCTCGAAACGGTGAAAAAGGCCGCCGCACGCTACACCGCCTATGAGGCGCTTGTCCTCGCCGACGGGAAGGACGTGCATGCCCTCACAGACGAAGAAAAAGATCGATATTATAAGAGAGCCAAAGATGTTGCACGCGCTTGAAATTGCAGGATTATTGCTCGAAAATAACGTTTTTCTCGCCCCCATGGCGGGATATACGAACTATCCCTTCCGCAGAATGTGCGAGGGGCTCGGCGCAGGGCTCACCTTCACCGAAATGGTCAGCGCCAAGGGTCTGCACTACCGCAGCGAGGAGACAAAGAACTTGTTATATCATGGGGAGAAAGGCCTACCCCCTTTGGGGGGAGGCTCCGCCGTAGGCGGTGGTGGGGGGCCCCTCGCCGCGCAGATCTTCGGCTCCGAGCCCGACATCATGCGTGAGGCGTGCGAGAGCGAGGCGCTCAAAGACTTTGACCTCATCGACATCAACATGGGCTGTCCCATGCCCAAGATCGTCAGAAACGGCGAGGGCA
>CANREK010000080.1 GCA_947629605.1 uncultured Clostridia bacterium
CTGATACATTTCATAACATTGACCATTGTAACATCTTCCAGGTATACGGTGCTTGAAGTAGCTTTATTGTCTTTATCATTGTACAACTGTATTGCCTGCATAGAAACATCGCTCAGCACAGAGTTTTTAATGCAAATGGTTCCCGTGCGTTGCAACTTGCTGTAATTCTGCAAGTTTGAATAGTAAATATTTGTGATATTGAAGAGTATTGTGAATTCCGTGGAGACAACTGTTGTGTCATCGTTTCTCCCCTTCATTGTTACGTTGTAGAGACTGCCGAAAGACGTTCCATGACCGGTATTTTCCTTTCCGTCGTGGTACATATAGCCGCCATTCTCCGTCTTGCCGGAACTCTTGATCATCGTATTCAAAACGTTGAGGTTGATTTGATGACCATTTCCATAGATGACCGTTTTGTTGGCTAACGTGTTAGGGCTCGACGGAGAACGATATCCCAACGTAATGTCCAAAATCTGGTCTTTGGCTTTCTTTTCGGCCTTCAACGCTTCGCTTTCATCCAATTCGGTATCGCCGTAGAGGTCGGCATGGAGCACGACCTTGCTCTTGGCATAGTACGCGGTGGCGGTGTCGACGTTGAAGAGGTCGGAGCCTTCGAGCACGTTGAAGTTGAAGAAGCGGTTGGTGCCGCCGTTCGTGACGCCGTCGCCGCCCTCCACGCGGAGGAAGGAGAATGCGCCCGCGGAGGGTTCGACCCTGTCGCCCGTGATGCCGAGCATCTCCGCGTCGGTGGGCTTGGTCCAATCTCTGCCGTCGAAGTTGCCGAAGTAGTCATTCTGCACATCCGTCTCGGTCAGGCCCGTGAACTCGCCGAAGTAGATGCGGACATAGCCCGCTTCGGCCTCGGAGAAGGCGTCGACCCAAGTGACGTGAGGCTTGCCCGCGACATAAGTGCCGTCGGCATTGACGACGGTACTCCCCTCTTTATCTTTGAGGACATATCCGCCGCCCTCTTTTTCCACCGTGTAGGGCTGTTCTTGATAGGTCACGCTTGCGCCCGTCTGTTTGGCGACGACGGTCTCCGTGCCCGTACTGCTGTTGACGGCGGTGAGGGTCCACGCGAGCAAGGAGATGAGGTCCGTGGAAGGATCGCCCGTGGCGTCCTCGTAGGCGGCGACGGGCATGCGGAAGTAATCGACATCGACGGTGCCGCTCTCGGTCTTGTAGGTGCTCTTTTTGGCGAACACGCGAACCTGTTGATAGCCACGGTGGTTGTCGGTGGCGCTGTTGAAGCCGTCAAAGTCGATCTTGGCGAGGTTGATGCTCGAGAAGTTCATCGTGACGGTGAAGCTGCCGCCTGCGAGCGTGACGTCGTGGTTGAATTTACCGGTGATGTTGGAGAGCGTGATCTGCTTATTCACGCTGTCGTGCGTGCACTTCCAACCTATATTCCCGACATCGACGGAGAAGAGCTCTTTGAACTGTTCGTCGGTGCCGAACCCGCCGAGCCAAGCGCCGTCGCTCTCGGGCACGGTGACGAAGATAGTGATCGTGCCCGACATCTTGGCGGTCAGGGCATAGGAGAGCGTCTTGGCCTCGGAGAGCGTGAGGGTGTCTTGGAGCACGATCTCCTTGCCCTCCGCATCCGCCGTGGTCAGCCTTATCGTATAGCTCTCGACGGGCTTCTGCGTGATGTGCAGGGCGAACTTGGCTGTTCCCCCATCGGCGGCGCGGAAGTAGATATACTGCGTCTCCGCCGAGATGCCCGAGACGGTGACTGCGACCGTGTTGGAATCGCTTGTCACCTTGGTCCACTGTGCGGCGTTCTCGTCAAAGCTCCACTCGATGTCCTTGTTGAAGATGGGCTCGCCGTCGCTCCGCCCGAGCGTCGCTTTGAAGGTGAGCTCGCCGAGCAGGGTGGAATATCTGTCGGCCGTGAGGGTCTGTTCGCCATACGCAAGCGTGAGGCTCTGCGCCTTGGCGTGCACGACGACATTGAGCGTAAAGGTGTAATTTGCGACTTGGAGGAAGAGTTGTTCCCCATTCGTGCTGCGCGTCGCCGTGAGGGTGATCGTCGCGCCCTTGTCGGTGATGGCGACGGTCACATAGCCGTTGCCTTCGAGCGTAACCTGTGTCTTGTCGGCATCGGTGTCGAGCACGAAGTCGGCGGGGCTGAAATCCTTGACGACCGTGAATGTGACCGTCTCGCCGATGTCGTCAAACGTAATGGTATTGACTTGGCCTTGGATGAGCTCTCCGCCGTCCGTCTCTACCGTGGGCGCCGCATCGAGATTGCCGTGCGTGGAGCGCAAGGTGCGCTGCGTCTGCGCGGGAAGGCCTCCCGTCTTGCCGTGCGCGTTGGCTTCCGCCGCATACTGCACGCCGACGGTGAGCGTGAGGTCGCTGTAATTCCCGAACGCGATCTTCCCGCTGTAACTGTGTTGATTGGCGGGCACGGTTTGGGAATCGCTGTGCTGCACGGTGATGACGAGCTGCTTGCCCGCCATGGAGCCGTTGTTGTCGGTGACTTCCACCTTATAATTGACGTCGTTGAGGCTGGTCGTATAGACGGTTGCGGCGTCGTAGACCGATTCGGCAAAGGTGATCGTGAAATCGTCCGCTGAGACGGGGGTATCGACATAGACGTCGACGGTGTAGACAACGCTGCCCGCCGTGACTGTCACCTTGGCGAATCCGCCCTTCTTGGGCACGATGTGCCATACGCCGCCCTTCTGTTCGACGTCGGCGACGGACTTGTCGGCCTCATTCACCGCGTAGGTGACTTCCTCGCCCTGCGGTGCGGAGAAGTAGAGGATGCCCTCCTTGGTCGCCGCGCCGTTGAGGGGCAGGGTGATATATTTGGTCTGCGATGCGCCGCCGAGCTCCACCGCCACATCCGTCCCGACGGGCGCATAGGTGACGGTAAAGCTCTTTTCGACGGAGAGCTCGTCGCCCCGCATGACCTGCAAGCGGAGGGTGACGGTGCCCGCCTGTTGGAAGGTGAGCGTGCCGCTTCCGACGTTGAACTGCGCGATGTGTTCGCTATCTTCAAGCGTATAGGAGAGCGTGTCGGTATGCGCCGCGGGAGAGACGGTGACGAGGATGTCGGTGTCTCTTTCGCCGATCGTGAGAGAGTTTTTCTCGGTCACGGAATAGGAAGCGCTGCCGAACACGATGCCGTCGGTCGCGACGCCCCTGTATGTGACGCCGATGCTCTCGGCATTGCGCTCCAAGGTCCGCGTGACGGAAGCGAGCGATGCGGGAACGCCGAACGCCTTCGCCTCGTCGTCGTATTCGGCGCCGAACGTGACGGTGAGCCTGCCCTCTTCCACGGGGAAGGCCACATTGCCCATGAGGGCGCTGGAACCCTTGGAGCCGTCGGTCTTGGCCGTGCCGTAGGAGACGTAGAGCTTTTTGCCCGCCATGGCGCCGTCGCCGCCGTTGTACACGGCCATGAAGGAAACGCTTGTGTCCGTCGTTCCGAACAGGCTGTCGCAGCGGGTATCGTGGAACCAGACGGCAAAGTCGCCGACGGAGATGACGCGGTCGACATAGATATTTAAGGTATACGTCTCCACGTCGCCGCTTTCGGGGGTGACTGTGATCTTGACCGTGGCGAAACCGCCCTTTTGCGGGGTGATATAGCGGAAATCGCCCTCCTCTTCGAGCGTGACGACGCCTTCGCCCTGTTCCACCGTGTAATCGACGGTCGCATCCTTGGGCTCGGTGAAGATGAGGTTGCCCTTTTCGGCACCGCTGCCGTTGGCCTCCATTCTGAGACGCACGAATTGCGGCTCTTTGTCCTTGACTTCGACGTTGACGACGCCGAGCTCCTCGGGCGCATAGGTGACGGTGAACTGCGTCTCTTTGACCACAGTCCCATCCCAAGCCTTGACCTGCACCTTGACCGTGACCGTGATCTTGCTGTCGGGATCGAGGAAGGTGAGCACGCCGCTGTTGAGGGTAGCCACATCGTCGCCCTCCGCGAGGGAGTAGGAGACGGTGTTGGTGTGGTTTGCGGGAAGCACGACGATGCCGATGCTCGAATCGCTTTGGTCCTCCGTCGATTTGAGCGTGAGCGTGGGCACCGTCGTGGAGATCTTTTCGGTCTCCGTGCCCCGATAGGAAACTTTGATGCTCTCCGCATTGCGCCGAATGGTGCGCGTGACGGAGGAGATGCCCCCTTCCGCGCCGAGCGAGAGCGCCCGCTCGGTGTATTCCACGCCGAACGTGACGGTGAGGGCGGAGCTTGCCTTGTCAAACGTGATATTGCCGCTGAACGAGCCGAGGCCGTCGCTTTCGGCATATGTCTTTGTCGTGCCGTAGGAGACGTAGAACTTTTTGCCTTCGAGCTCGCCGCTGCGATCTTCCGCCGCCACCGTGAAGGGAACTGCGGAGAGCGCTGTGCCGAAGATGCTCTCGCAGAGCGTACCGCCGAGCGTGACGGAGAAGCTGTCGGGCGTGACGGGCTTATCGACATAGACCTCGATGGTGTAGACGATGGGCTCGTCGTTTGCCCGTGCGGCGCGGCGTGCGGCCGGAGATGCGGACTTTGTGACCGTGATCTCCACCGTGGCGAATCCGCCCGCCATGGGCACGATGCGGCGGACACCGTTCTCCTCTTGGAGCTCGATGACCTCATCCTTGCCCTCTTTGACCGTGTAGGTGACTTGCGTCTGTGCGGGTTCGGTGAAGTAGATGTAGGCTTCCTCCTCGGCGCTTTCTTCCATGGAGAGAAGGACCTGCTGCTTTTCGGGCTCCTTGCCGGGTTCGGGCTCGGCGAGCACTTCGACCCCCTTCTTGTGTTCCTCCTGCGCGACGGGAACGTAGCTGACGGAGACGCTCTTTGCGGCCGAGAGCTCGTCTTTATCGTTGTAGGAGGAGATCTTCACGGTGACGGTGCCCGCCTTTTGGAAGGTGAGCACGCCGCCCGTGAGCGTGGCGACGCCCTCCGCGTTTTCGAGCGCGAAGGAGAGCGTATCGGTATGGTTGGCGGGGAACACATTGACGGCGGCCGCCGCCTTCTCCGTGCCGATGGTGAGCGAGGCCGAAGAGAGCGCGATCGCATCGGCGTCCTCCGTTCCCTTGTAGGCGACTTCGATGCTCTTGGCGCGGCGGAGCACGGTGAGCGTGAAGGCATCGACGAGGGTGACGAGTTCGTTCTCCGTCGTGTCGTACCCCGTGGCCGTGACCGTCACCGTGACGGTCCTGACGCCGACGGGCATCTCCTTGACGAAGCGGAATTCCTCCCTCTCTTCGTCGAAGTCGAGCACGTCCTGCACGGTGTATTCCACATTCGTGACTTCACGGTAGGTGTCGGCAAGGTTGGTGGCAAAGGGAATGGGAAGGGCCTTGTTTTGCTCCATGTATTCGTCGAAATCGACAGTGAATGCCCTCTCCTCGAAGAGAGGCGCACGGTAATAGCCGAGCGTGGAGACGTAGTCGTTGACGGCCTCGGCCGTTCTTCCGCCGAAGTCCGTCGCCGTCGCCGTGATCCGCACCTGCCCGGGGTTGACAAACGTGATGTTGCCCTGCCCGTCCACCGTGGCGACGCTCGGGTCGCTCGACTTGTATTCGACCGTGACATCCGCATCGGCGGGCTCGATCGTCATGTCGGGGAATTTGGCCGTGGAGAGCGCCGTGACGACACGGGACTGCTCCATCCTGATGCGTTCGACCTGCGAATGGCAGGCGATCTCGACGGAGGCGGAGACGTCGGGGTTGTCGACGGAAGTGGCCGTCACGGTCGCCTTGCCCGCCCCTTGCGCCGTCACCGTGCCGTTGGGGCTGACGGTGAGGATGCCGTCGTCGGAACTCGACCAAGTGATCCTCTTGTCGTTGGCTTCAAGGGGCAGAATGCTCACGGAGAGCGGCTGGGTGCGCTCCTCCGCCGTGCCCATGTAGAGATCGGACTTATATCCCCCGTCGATCGTGACCTTGTGCACGGAAGTATCCGTCACGAGCACATGCAGTTTATCCACCGCGGCCTTGTTCTCGGCGCTCGTCACGGTGATGTAGGTCTCGCCGAAGTACTGTCCCGTCACGACGCCGTTTTCATCGACGGTGACGACGGATTCGTCCTCGACGGAATAGACGAGGTCGCGGTTCTCGGCCTTTAAGGGCAGAACGTTGACTTCGAGCTGTTCGCTCGGCAAATTGGATTCATCGTCAAGCACGAGCACGATGTCGTTTTTTACGAACTCCACCGTTTCCACATAGATATGCGTGACTAAACTCATGATCGCGCCGCTGACCAGCATGATCGCAAGGATCAGAAGCGGCAGCAAAATGATCGTCGATGTCATCAATTTTTTCATTGTGCCGATCTCCTTTATGCTTCGATTTTTTGGTATTTCTTATTTACCGTGCACCAGAACACGATAAAGTTGACAGCCGCGTAGACAAGTGCGATTCCGACTGCGGTGAGGTAGGCCGCCGTCGCGCCCATCGTCTCGATGGACCGAGGGAAGATGATACAGCATGCCCCGATGATCGCGGCAATGACGAGCCCGATGAGGAGCATGTAGGTGATATTGATCTCCTCCGCCTCGCCGTTCGCCTTGGGCTTTAAGTTGGGATTGAC
>CANREK010000081.1 GCA_947629605.1 uncultured Clostridia bacterium
GAATTTACAACAAATACATCGCCCCGCCCCACCTCTTCACGGGCGATCCGTGCAACAAAAAGCTCACATATGTGCAAGATTTTGCGATTTCCGACCGTGTCGGCTTCGGGGTGGACACCCACGCATTTGCCCACCAGACGGAGATCGACCGCGGCATCGCCCGCCTCAATCTCAGCCACATCACCCTCTGCGGCGTCACCATTCCCTCCAACCGCGCCATCGAGGCGCATAGCGACGGGGATGTCGCCGTCCATGCGCTCATGGATGCACTGCTTTCTGCCATCGGCGAGCGCGACATCGGCTTCCATTTCCCCGACACCGACCCGCAATATGCGGGCATTTCGAGCATGGTCCTTCTCGAAAAAGTGATGGTTATGTTGCGAAATAAGGGGTTTGGGGTGCAGAATGCAAGCATCTCCATCCTCTGCGAATTCCCCCGCCTTGCCCCCCATATCGAGGCGATGCGAGAAAGTCTCCGCGCGGCGCTCGGCTGTGAGCGTGTTGCCGTTGCGGCGGGCACGAACGAAAAGCTCGGCTACATCGGCGAGGGCCGCGGCATCACGGCCTACGCCATGGTTTTGCTCACCCCTCTCCGCTCATTCTGAGGGAGTAACGCGGCGTCATGCTGAGCCGCAAAGCACAAACGCAGTCTACGCAAGCGTGTCCGCCCCGCGCGCATTCTTATTGCACTAAGCGCGGCACGAGCGCCCTAAGGCGCGAAGTAAGCATCTCGCCGCACATTCTACGGAAACGTTCCCAATCGCGTCATGGTGAGCGTAGTCGAACCATCACCGCAGCAAATAAGGCAGATCCTTCGACTCCGCCCTACGGGCTCCGCTCAGGATGACGCAATCAGAATGGTCCGTATTCGCCCCCGCCGCAATTTTTCATTTTTAATTTTCAATTTTCAATTCATTTTACGGAGAAACTATGAAATCAACCACGCAATTTGTATGCAGTCAATGCGGGTACACGAGCCCGAAGTGGCTCGGCAAATGTCCCGACTGCGGCACCTTCAACACGATGGTGGAAGAGGTCATAACCCCCACCCTGCCCGTCAAAAATAAGGGGACCCGCCCCCTCTCTTCCCGCCCCGTTCCCCTCTCCAAGGTCGAAAAGGAGCACTACTCCCGCGTTTCGAGCGGCATTCCCGAGCTCGACGTCGTGCTCGGCGGCGGCATCGTCAAGGGCTCGCTCGTGCTCGTCGGCGGGGACCCCGGGGTCGGCAAATCCACCCTTCTCACCGAGGTCGCGGCGCACCTTGCGCGGGAGCATAAAGTTCTCTACCTCTCTGCCGAGGAGAGCTGCTCGCAGGTCAAGCTCCGCTGCGAGAGACTGCACCTTGATTCCGACAATCTGCTCCTTCTCAACGAGACCTGTCTCGAAAACGCCGAGGAGAGCTTCTACGATGCCGAATACGTCGTCATCGACTCCATTCAGGCGGTGTATACCGAAAGTTTAAGCTCGTCGGCGGGGTCGGTCGGGCAGGTGCGGGAATGTGCCTCCAAGCTCATGCGTATCGCAAAATCGCGGGGCATCACCTTCTTCATCATCGGGCACGTCACCAAGGAAGGCACCCTCGCGGGCCCCAAGGTGCTCGAACACATCATGGATGCCGTGCTCTATTTCGAGGGCGAACGCACGGAGAGCTTCAAGATCTTACGCGCCGTCAAAAACCGCTTCGGCTCGGTGCAGGAAGTGGGCGTTTTCGAGATGACGGGGGAAGGCATCTTCGGCGTCACCGACTATTCCTCCCTCTTCCTCTCGGACAGCCGTGGGATCGCCGCGGGCGCCGTCGTCACGCCGAGCGAGACGGGCAACCGCTGTATGATGGTGGAGATCCAGACCCTCATGGCCAAGACGCAGTACGGCCTTCCCCGCAGAATGAGCCTCGGCGTCGACCTCAACCGCCTCATCGTGCTCATCGCCGTGCTCGAAAAGCGCTGCGGCATCCCCCTCGGCAATCAGGACGTCTACCTCAACGCCATGGGCGGCATTCGGTTGAATGAGCCGAGCTCGGAGCTCGCCATCTGCGCCGCGCTCGCCTCGGCGGAAAAGGGCATTCCCGTCGAAAAGTACACGGCCGTCTTTGGCGAAGTGGGCCTCACGGGGGAAGTCCGCGGCGTCAACTTTGCCGACAAGCGCGTCAACGAATGCCTCAAAATGGGCTTCAAGCGCGTCATCCTTCCCGCCAAAAATATGAAGTTATGTGAGAAATTCAAGGACAAGATCGACCTTTGCCCCGTCTCCTATGTCACACAGATGATAAAGGAATTGTTTTAAGATTTCGCGCTCAGCATACAAAAAAAGCAACGGGTAGCCCGTTGCTTTTTTCATACTTCACTTCGACCCATCATTCACGCTTGCGAGGGGTCCTCTTTGAAAGTCACTCTGTACGCGCGTTTGTAGCCGGCGTCGCCGTAGAGTTCGATCATCTTCTCCGTGATGGTGATCGTCACCGTGTAGGTCTTGTTGTCGGAAGGATACACCTTCGCCCATCTTCCGTACATATCGATCTGCTCAACGGTGTCAAACACATACCCCTCATCGGCGGTGATGGTGATCGTAACGACATCGCCCGCGCGGTATTCCTCTTGCGAGGGGGTGACGGTGTAGCTGCCGTGTTCGCCGCAGTCGATCTCGACCGTGAGGAAGGGCTCTTTATAGTCCGAGGCGTAGAGACTTACCCCTTCCTCATACGTTCTCCTCACCCACACGCGCATGCCGAGCCCCGCGTCGGTCAAAAAGTCCACATTCATGACCTCGCCGTAATTCATGGTGAAGCAGTTGGGCATGGTGCCGAATTTATCTGCGGGGCGGAATTCGGCGTCATAGTAGGAAGTTCCCGAGTTTGTGCTGTATTTCGCCGTGCCATCCTCGTTGACGACAAGGATATTCTTCCCATCCTTCGAGGTGTACGTTCCCGCATATTGGGGAATGAGCACGGGATCCATGCCGATGACTTTGGAGTAGTAGACGACGTTCTCCTTCCCGTCTACGATCGTCGTGCAGGCGAGCTGGGAACCGCTGCGGGAGAGCGTGAATTCCGCGCCGCCCTCTCCTATCATGGTCAGTCTGCCCGCCGCCTCGTCATAGCTCATGACGATCGCCGAACTCGTTCCCATGGTAAAGCTGTCCTCGGTGACGGTGATGGCACCGCCCGTCGTGTCGGGCAGTTCCCATTCCCCGACAAATTCCGCGGGGAAGGCGTAGGTGAAGTAATCCACGCCGTCTTTGAGATAGCAGACCGTCACGGTGCTGTTGTCGGACTTATCCCGATAGGAGAGCATGAAGAGATATTTCCCCTCGCGCAGAAGGCGGTAAGAAACCGTATAGGCCGTGCTGTCGCCGTCGTCATCCGTATAGGTGAATGTGAGCGTGTCCCCTTCCGTGACGATACACTCCTTCCCCGCAAAGGTGACGGAATCCCGCCCGAGCACAAGGCTCTCGCCCACGATGCCGCTCCCGATAAAGGGAGCCCACCGCCCCATGAGGTCGGCGGAAAATACGCTCCCCATCTCCACAAAGGAGATCTCCACCGTGGTGTGCACATCCAGCGGGAAGGTGCACTTACTCTCCGCAAGCGTCACTTCCGTGCCGTTGACGAGGACTTTCCCCACGCGGTACCCATCCTCGGGCGTGACGGCGAGCGTGACTTCCGTGCCCGTCAAATAGGGCCCGTCGGGGGAGAGCGTATACGTTCCGCCCGCGCCGCAGTTGACTTTCACCGTCTTATAGCGGGTGTCCTCAAAGGTGACATCGATGACCGTCTCCCCTTCCACCGTAAAGGTATAGCTGTTGTCCACGTCGAGCTCAATGGCTTTGCCGTTGAAGAGGACCCCCGTCAAGAGAAAGTGTTCGAGGACCGTGACGGTGAGGGTGACTTCCGTGCCCTCGTAGTAATTGGAACGGTTGGGGGAAAGATCACAGCTTCCGCCCGTGCCGCAATTCACCGTGACGGTATGCCGGGGAATGGGGTCGAAGGAAACTTCCACCGTCGTGTTGCCCGCAAGGGAAAAGGTACAGGCGTTGCCCGTGACGGCCGTCGCCGTGCCGTTGACTTTGACTTCGCCCGCCGCATACCCGCTGTACGGGGTGAGGGTGAGCGTCACTTCATCTCCCACATGATAGGGCCCCGCGGGAGAAAGTTCATAGGTGCCGCCGCTCCCGCAGGTGACGGACACGGTGCAGGGCACTTCGACGGGAGTATCGTCGGGGTCCTTGTCATCGGGATCCTTGTCGTCGTCGGGGTCCTTGTCATCGGGCGTCTCGTCGTCGGAGCCGTTGTCGTCGGGCGTTTCGTCGTCGGGCGTTTCATCGGGGACATTGTCCGAGGGCTCGACGTCGGAAGTTTCTCCGCCATGATCGGGCGTCGTGCCGCTGTCGCACGCCGCGAACCCGATGAGCGCGAACGCCGCACACAGCGCAACCAGCAATGCAAGCAACAACTTTTTCATGTCGATTCTCCTTTTTTATGGTATTATTTTGTGACCCACTCTTTTTCTTGGCGAGCGTCGGTGCGGCGTCATGCCAAAAGACGGTATAACGGAGCGTGTTGTGCGGCGTCATGCTGAGCTGAGGAGCGGGAACGCAGTCTACGAGAGTAAGTCCGAAGCATCTCGCCGCACAGTGTCCGTAAACGCCCCGCGAGATTCTTCGGGTCAAGTCATCGGACTTCGTACAACTGCCGCCGCTCAGAATGACGCGGGGCAGGAGCAGCGTCATGCCAAAAGACGGTATAACGAAGCGTGTTGTGCGGCGTCATGCTGAGCTGAGGAGCGGGAACGCAGTCTACGAGAGTAAGTCCGCCCCGCGCGCATTCTTATTACACTAAGCGCGGCACGAGCGCCGCCCTTGGCGCGAAGTAAGCATCTCGCCGCACATTCTACGGCACCGTTCTGATGGCGTCATCCTGAGCCGACGCGCCCTTGCGTCGTGTCGAAGGATCACCTTATTCTCGCTGCCCCTTTTAGGGGAAGTGCCCGCAGGGCAAAGGGGTTTCAAAACCCCTCAGTCTCGGCTACGCCTCGACAGCTCCCCTGAGAGGGGCGCCAAGAAAATAAGGTGATGGTTCGACGGAGCTCACCATGACGCAATCGGAATGGTCCGTATTCGCCCCTTCCCGTGCCATAAACGGCGGGGCGGTGCGACAAAACACTACGCGACGGGGATAAGAGTTACAGTGACGGGTGCTACATTTTTGCCTTTGTCGTTACCGTTCCCAAGTGCTCCGGATTGAATGTATATTTCCGTTTCTTCCCCCGTGAGGGTAAGTGTAGCGTTTCCGAAACTCAATACCCCGTCAGCATATTGAGCCATAACAAGCGTTTGTTTACCGTCGACAATGACATATAGTATAGCATTGATCGCGCTTACATAATCGGTTTCGATTTTTAATGTGTATTGTCCCCCTTCAATGGAAGGATCAAGATGAAATTTCATCAAATTTTCGGGATTTTGAAGTACACTCTGGTGAACATTTACGGGAACGACGTTTTTGGAGCCGTCCGCTTTAAGGGTAGGGGCTTCCCACTTTTCAAAGGAGACGGTCGCGTTGATATCGTCCTTTTCCGCCGCAAACGTCACTTTGGTATCGCCCTCCGTAACAATAAAAAAGCCGAGGAATACGTTATGTCCTGCGGTTCCCAAGGATTCATCCGGAAGTAAATAGTAATGTATTTCCCCGATAGAGGCATAGAACCTGCCGCCGTCATAATTACTTGCCATACCGGTAGGCGGTGTGGAGGCGGTCAGCGTCGTATTGCCGACATCTGCTTTCAAAACGTAGACGCCGGGGTCTGCCGCGACTTCTGCGGGAAGATCGACTTCCTGTGTACCGCCGGCCGTCACGGAGACGGAAACGGTGGGAGCATCCGCGGGCAGAGGAGAGCCACTCTCTTCCCCCGTACCGCCGCTTGTGCCGGGGTCGCCCTTGTCACCTTTGTCACCTTTGTCACCCTTCTCACCCTTGTCACCTTTTTCGCCTTTCTCGCCGTCGGCGCCCTTGATGTTGCCGATCGAGGTCCCCCAGCCTTCCGCAGTCTTGGCGTAGACGTCCCAAGTGGTGACGTCGAGATAGAGATCTCCGACCGCGGCGGGCGCGCCGTTGCCGTGCAGGAACGAGGCGCCGTCCGTGCCGTTGGTTCCGTTCGTGCCGTTGGTACCGTTGGTGCCCGCGGGACCCGTTGCGCCTGTGTCGCCCTTGTCGCCCTGCGGCCCCTGCGGCCCTGCGGGGCCTTGCACGCCTTGAATGCCCTGTTCGCCCTGTTCGCCTTGGTCGCCCTTATCGCCCTTATCGCCTTTGTCACCCTTGTCGCCCTTGTCGCCCTTATCGCCCTTATCGCCCTTGGCGGAGGCGAGAAGTTCGGCATACCATTCGTCGTAGGAGAGCTCGCTCCCCGAGGCGAGATAGACGGC
>CANREK010000082.1 GCA_947629605.1 uncultured Clostridia bacterium
CGCCGTCATAGACGAGGGTGCCCGCCATCTCCATGACGGCTTCCCCCGTGAGCGGGAAGGTGAGCGTTGCCTCTCCTGTGGTCTGCGTGCTCTCGTAGTCGACTTCCACCGTGCCCGTGAGCGTGACCGTCTGCCCTTCATGCCACTCGTGGTAGGTCTTTCCGCCCACCGTCCAAGTGCCCGACGCGGGTGCGGAACCGAGGTCGACGGGGTAATGGTCGCCCGAGGCGCTGTCGATGAGATAGGCCCTGTACATGCCGTTCGCAAACATATAGTAGCCCGAGGTGTGATCCATCTGGATCTCGCCGTTTTCGCCGATGATGAGGGCGGAGAGATCGTCTGCGTAATAGACATAGTCCCTGTCGGCATATTCGGGATAGGTCATCTTCTTTGTCTCGAAGTCGAGAATGACGTTCTGCTCGACATAGGACTCCGTGCGGATCGTGACGTAGCCGTACTCTGCGTCGAGAATGCTGAAATAGACATTGGTCCAGCCGTATCCGTCGGGGAAGTAGTAGACGCCGCTGTTGTAGCCGTTGAGGACAAGTACCGTCCAATCGTCGCCGATAAAGGTACCCGCAAGGTTCTCGTCGTAGATGCGTGCCTCGCCGTGGCCCTCGATGGAGATGAGATGCAGACGGTAACTGCTGACATCCTCCACGATGTTGATGAAGAGGAGCACCGAGCCGTCCTCCTGCGCGAGATACATGCCCGTCTTGGTCGTACGTCCGAACCGAGCCGTGGCATTGCTGTGACCGTCGAAGGTGACAGTCCACCAATTTCCGTCCACAAACATCTCGTAGGTGCCGTAGACGCCGTCGACGAGGGTGAGTTCGCCCGAGGCGGAGACGTCGAAGGAGTAACTCCGACTGCCCGCACTCAGATAGAGGATCTTCTTGTCCGCGCTGAGCGTGTAGCTGCCCGTGACGGTGTTGCCGTCCACCGTGTAGGAGCCCCTGCTGAACCCGTCGAGGACAACGGTGCCGCCGTCGGTGACGGTAAACGTCTTGTCAAAGGCGGGATCGTAGAGATGATAGACGGAAATTTGTTCTGCAAGATACCCGGGCTGTTCAAAGAGAATGCTGCCCATGACAAAGCGCAGGATCTCGTTGCCCTCGCCGTCGCGGAGCACGAGGATGTCGTCGCCGAAGGAAGTCTTTCCCGCAGACGCGACCGTGCCGCGAATTTTCTCGCCGTTGTCAAAATCGCCGCTTTCGCAGTAGAGCCCTTCGCCGCCGCGGAGCAGGAGACGGACCATGGTGTCGACACTTCCCGTCGGACCGATGTTGAATACGGGATATTCGAGTTCCACGAGGTCGGTGAAGTGCGAAGGGTTGCCGTTGGCGTCGTATTGGATCTCGAAATAGAGGTAAGTCACGGCGCCCGTCGTGCTGTTGAGGAGCGTAAAGACGCCGACATCCCCCATGTACGTCGTTGCCGAGATGGCGTTGGGATCGGCGGTGAAGGAGCCCTCCTGCACGGTGCCGTCCGCGGCGAAGTACAGGGCGCCCGCATTGAGCCCCTGCGCGGGCAGGGTCATATACCAGATCTTGGCGCCGCTGTCCCCCTCCTCGGTGAGTTCGGTGTAGTTCTTGACTTCCACATCCTCGCCGTTCCGTTCATAGACGGCGCTGTACACGAAGTAGATGTCATAGAGGAAGTAGTTGGAATCGTAAGTGCTGCCGGTCTCAAAGAGCATGCTCTTGGGAACATTGGCGGCGTCTGCGCCCGCTTTGAGTTCGGTGCGCGTGAAGGAATAGAGACGTGCATAGCCGAGGCCGCTCAATGTCACATACCCCTCTGCAAGAGGCGTATATCCGCCCAATTTGTTGACGGAGCCGTAGGAGGCCTTCAACGCCCCCGTCACGCCCTCGTAGGGCTCGGCCGTGACCGTGAGCAGTGTGTCGCCGAAATCGGTTCTGTCGAGAAGGCGGTAGACCGTCCCGTTTGCCGCTTCGGTGACGACGGAGAAGGTGTTCAGGATCTCAAAGGAGTTATCCTCCTTCAACGTCAAGTCGATTTCAAACGTGTAATCTCTGCCGAGATAGGCGCCGCCGAGGTCGTTTTCGTGCATGACGATGGTAAGTTTCCCGCCCGTCTGCGCCCAGATCGCCTCGTAGGAGCCGTAATGCTCCACGCCGTCCACCGTATGGGTGGCGCTGTCGGCAAAGTTCTTGAAGCCGTCGAGTTTGAGGGTCGCGCCGTCCGCACTCTTATATTCGCCCGCCTCTCTCCTGGGTTCGACATAGACGAAGGAATCCTCGCTGAGCGGCATCGTGTAGACGGAGAGTTCGAGGATCCCGTTCTTGACATCGTCGCGGCCCAAGGTTTTGAGCGTATTGTTGTTGTCATTGATGCGCAGGTGCAATTTATAGATGTTGTAGTCCGTGTTGAGGGAATACATGCCGTCGATCCAATATCTCCCCTGCCATTCGCCCGTGTAGTTGGGGTGTTGCATCGTGAGACTGCCGTAGCCGTCGAGCTGAATGGAGAAGTCCTGTATATAGAAGATATTGCCGTCGGGCGTGTCCGCCACGGTGTAGAGCCCCGCTTCGCCGTTCGTCGTCGTATAGACGGGCGTCCTGTTCGCGCCGTAGGTGCCGAGGCGGAAAATGAATCCGCCGCCCGCATTCGACCCCTCCGTGATGACGAAGATGTATTCGGGCGAATCGCCGAGCGAATAGGAAGTGACATAGCCCGGTTCCGTCACGGTCGTGTTCCCGTCCTTATGCGCATAAGTGCCGCTGCCGAACTTGTCGAGCGTGAGCTTCGTGTCGGGGTCGGGCGCGGTCGAGCCGTCCGCGGAATCGAAGTTATAGTAGCTCGTGTGGAAGATGAACGTGCCGGCGATCTTCTCATTCGCAAGGGCGAAGGTGTAGCTGCCGTCGGTAAAGACCTTGCCTTCGAGCTTGGAATCATCGGGCAGGGTGAACGTAAAGCTGCCGTCCGTGAGATCGGCCGATGCGAGCTCCGTTCCGCCGCGCTCGATAATGACCTTCCCGCTCTCCGTAGAGGGAACATAGATGAGGTCGGTGCCGCCGAAACGGTCGGTATATCCCCGATCCCAGACGGCATAGAGCGTGACGGGAGCATTGGCCGTGATCGTATCGCCGGGCTTGACTTCCGCCTTGCCGTTTGCGGTGTAGCTCCAACCCGCAAAGCGATAGCCCGCGATCGAGAAGCCGTTCTCCGCGACCGTCACCCGTCCGTCATCCGCCGCCGTGCTCTCCATGCTGCCTCTTGCGGAAGTCCCGCGGGGCGCATTGGCGTTGTAGGCGACGGACCCGCTCAGTTCAACGTCATAGTAGAAGCGAAAGACGTTCTCCGCCGCAGTTTCGGAGAGGGTGAGCGTCGTGACGTTGCCCTCGTTGGCCGCGTCAAAGACGTAGCCCGCGATCTGCGGCGCGGGAAGGGTGAGCGACTTGCCCACTTCGTCCGTGCCCGAACTGCTGTGCTCCGTGCTCAGAGTATAGCCGTCGTTTTCGGCGAGATAGACTTCCACGGTGTACCCCACCGTTTTGGGGTCGTCCGCGTCGTCCCCTCCTCCGCCGCATGCCGCGGCAAAGAGCGCGAGGGCGCAGAGCGTCAGGACACCGAACGCCGTGAGGAGCACTTTCCTAAAAAATTTCATTCTGTTTCCTCCGTTGGGATGTTAACTGTTTTTGGTGAAGGTATCGACGTACGTCGGGCCCGAGAGTTCAATGGCCCATTCGCCGTCCCCCGTTCCGCTTTCCGAATCATAGGTCATGTCATAGGCGAAGAGATTATAGATTTCGCCGTCAAAGTCGATGAAGTAGACAAATCCGCCGTCGATTGCCGACCGATCCTCCCCCGCTTCGATGAGGGTGGCCGTCTTGTCGCCCCACTTGATGACGCCGTTTTCAATGGTGAGCGCGTCGTCCTCGTCGGCGACGTTCGTCCATGTGCCGTTGAGCGACGGGTCTACCGTGACCGCGGGGCGGTCGGTTTTATAGTAGTATTCGGTCATCCAAGCGGTGGCGATCCCGTCCGAGCCGAGCGTTTCGGTGACGACTTTGATGACGTAGTTGGTCCCGTCGTTGACGGACAGTTCCTTGCTCTTGCCGTCCTCGGTATAGAGGATCGCGGCGGCGTTGAACGTGCGGGCGGTGACATCCTTCCCATCGATCTTGAAGGTGTTTGCCGTGACCTCGATGGTCTTTCCCGCCGACGAGACCCAAGTGCCGCGGAGCGCTTCGGGGAATTCCACGACGACCTCGGGGGGATTGTTGAAGAGGAGCTCACTGCTGCCGTACTGCACGGTCGGGAACTCGGCTTCCTCATCGCCGTTCCAGATGAGGAGATGCACGATCCCGCCGTTCAGGAAGAAGTAGATGTTGGTGCCGATCGGGGTCGGAATGGTGGAGAGGGCCACGTCGTAATAGCCGCCGTCGACGATCTTTCCGACGGTCTCGCCGTCGTAGACGATGCCGTTTTCGTCGATTTTAAGCGTATAGGTCGTGCCGTCGTCGTCGCGGGCCGTCCAATCGCCGTAATAGATCTCTTCCACGGTCGCCGATGTGGCGGTGGAGCGGAGGAAGTCCTCACGGGTGCCCCTGCCGACATTCAAAACGTCGAGAGCAAAGCCCACGGTGTACTCCGTCCTCGACCAAGCGATGGAGTATTGGGTGCCGTCCATGACGAAATTATAGCTGAGATCGTTCTCCGAGCCCTTGCATGCGACGGTTTCGACCGCCTTGCCCTTGAATCTCATGACCTTTTCGCCGATGACGATCTCTTCGCCCGTCTCCGAGACCCAAGTGCCTTGGAACTGCGGATCGAAAGAGGTGACGTTCGACGGATTGAATTTCACATCGGGCAGTCCGTCGCCGACCTGGAAGAAGGGATTTTCGGCATTCTCGCCGAATGCGATCATCAACTTATAGAAGATCGTAGTTTGCGAACTGAAATCTTTCACCTGCACATCCAATGCGATGTGAATGACCTGCTCTTTCTCAAAGGTCACACTCGTCCAAGTGTATGTGTAGTGCTTGCTGCTGCTGTCGAGGGGGGTGTCCTCTTCCTGCAACTGATCCATCGTGAGCGTGATGTCGTCGTCGTCCCAGAAGTCAAACGTGTGTACACGGATGACGAGGCTGTCCTCGTTGACGATGATGGACTTGCCCTCAGGGTTGGTGGCGGTGCCGAGAGGAAGGCCGAGGAAGCCGACTTCCACAGTTCCGCTCCCCGCGCCTTTCTTGTGATAGCTCGTCGCCGTCATGCCTTCGGAGAGCGTGATCACGCCCGAAACATAGGAGAGTTCCAACTTTTTGTTGTCCGCGGAGAAGGCGATGACCTTATAGTTTGTGGTGCCCTCCACGGTTTCCGCCACATAGATGGTGTAGGACTTGTTGTTGAACGTAATGTTCCCCTCTCCGTCGATTTTGAGGGAATTCTGCTGCGTGAAGTCCTGCTCCCACTCGGTGTTGAGGAGCTCGGTGTTGACGACTTTCAGGGGCTCGTGGCCTTCCTTTAAGAAATAGTCCCTCTGCCCCATGCCGAGATCGACCACGGTCTCGCGCGTGAGATAATAATTGTATCCGGGGTCGGGTTCGAGCCGATATTTTGTGCCGCCCGCGACGATGATATTGCCCGCGCCGCGCGTGCCGCCGTTGTTGTAAATTTCCACGGCCGTGCCGCCGACTTTGGCGGTCTTGGCTTCGGCGTCGATCTCGATCGAGATGCTTCCGCCCGCGTTGACGTTCGTCCAAGTGCCGTCAAGGTCCTCATCGACGTAGAGTTCGATAAAGGGGCGGTGCGTGAGCGGGGTCTCGCTCGTCTCGGGAATGGTGACTTCGGGACAGTTGAACGTTCTCCCGTTGGCTTGCCCCGCCGAGGTGCTGTCCTTATACCAGCCGACGAAGATGATGTCGCCGTTCTCCATGATGAGATAGAGGCATTGGTGATCGACATTGGCAGTTGAGCCGTCGTTGTTTTCGAGCGTTTCCACGACGCCGCAGTCGACCACGGCCACGGCCGTTTCTCCGTTGAAGGCCGCCGTGCCCGCTTCCGCATCGATCGTCAGCGTGTTGGTGTCGAGAAGATCGTACCAAGTGCCGTTGAAATCGTCGCCGATCTCCGCCGCCGCGTCGGGAATATAGTAAGAAGTCTTGCTCCCTTCCGTCAAGACGGCGATCTTGCCGCCGACGAGGCCGTCGTACCAAGTGAGGGCATACGTCGTGTCGCCCGCCGTGAAGGAGAGCGCGTCGCCCGTGCTCGTCACCTCGCACTTTATTAGGTAGAAGCTGTTTGCTTCCTGCG
>CANREK010000083.1 GCA_947629605.1 uncultured Clostridia bacterium
GCCCCGACTCTTCCCATTCACATCTCCACACAGGCCAACACGATGAATGCGGAGGCCGTGGCGTTTTGGACGGAGATGGGGGCACGACGCATCGTGCTTGCGCGGGAGCTCTCTGTCCCCGAGATCGCGGCGATCCATGCCGCCTGTCCCGAGGCGGAACTCGAAGTCTTTGTCCACGGCGCGATGTGTATTTCGTACAGCGGCAGATGCTACATGTCCGACTATATGGACGGCCGCTCGGCCAACCGCGGCGCATGTGTGCAGGCGTGCAGACGTGCCTACCGCATTCAGACCAAGGAGGGCGCGTCGGAGGACTTCTACGACGTCGAAGAGGACGGCAAGATGGCCTACGTCATGAACAGCAAGGACCTCAACATGAGCGGATGCCTTGACGAGCTTCGGGCGGCGGGCGTGAGTTCCTTGAAGATTGAGGGCCGCATGAAGGGGGAATTTTACCTCGCGACCGTCGTCAACGCCTACCGCAGGATGCTCGATGGGGGGTGGAGCGAGGCGCTGAACGAGGAGCTTCTCTCCTGCCCGCACAGGCCGTACATCACCTCGGCGGAACTGAATGGGGGCACCATGTCGCAATCCACGGACAGTTCGCAGACGGGCGGCAGATACGATTTCATCGGCATCGTCACGGACATGGTAGGGGCAAAACCCGTCTTGGAGATGCGGACACGCTTTTTTGAGGGGGACGAGCTGGAAATTTTGTCGCCCTCCGAAACGTTCGGGAAAAAGTTCGTCGTGAGCGGCCTCTGCGGCCCCGACGGCGCCCCGTGCAGCGACGCAAAGCTCGTACAGGCGAAGTACACCCTTGACTGCCCGTACCCTCTCCGCCTCGGCGACATTTTGCGAAGAGCAAGAAAGAAGTGAAGAATTAAAAATTAAAAATTATAAATTAAAAATTGCGGTGGATGATTTGGAATGCGGCGGGGCGCCTTTGCGCCCCGCCGCTCATGCTGACCCTGAGCGTAGCCGAAGGGGAAGCATCCCGGCAAACCTACGGAAGCATATACTCCGCCCGTTTGCTGGGATTCTTCGCCCCACAAGGGGGCTCAGAATGAGCGGTCGGTGCTCATGCTACCCCCTCCCCAAGGAGGGGGGTAGGGGGGTGGGCAACGCACTCCAATCATTCCCCACCGTTTTTTATATTTGATTTTGGATCCGCGTTCAGAATGAGCGCGGGGTTTTCATATACTGTACTATGATGCAAAGATATCGACTGCGGGTCAAGGGGCTCATCATCTCCGTTCTCGCCTTCATCGCATGCCTTGCGATCTTCCTTGTCCTCGTATTCTATACAGGGCGCGCACGGGCGGATGTCACCCTCGATCTCAAATACTACTTCCTTGTCCGCGACTGCGACGACAGCACCTCGGCCGCCGTCGTGGGAGAGGTCTATTCTGCGGGCGGCGCGGGCTATCTCGATGGGGAAAGCGTCATTCTCGCGTGCTATGACGCCAAGGCCGACGCGCGGCGGGTGTGCTCCCTCATGGAACAGAAGGGGGAAACCGTGCATGTGACGGAGCGGGAACTCAAAAGTCTGACCCTCCGCGGCGACAGGGCACGGTATGGGGAGAAGGTCGAGGAGAACGCCGAGACGGCGAAGAGCGTCGCCCGTCTCCTCTACGACACGGCGAACGGCCTCGAAACGGGAACGCTCTCCCAGAGCCTCGCCAAGGCCAACGTCAAGGGCGCGGCAGATGCCTTAAACGGGCTCATCGCCCGCAACACCGACGAAGTTTTTGAAGCGTGGAACCGCACGCTCTACGCGGTCGCGGCGGACCTCCGTGACGTGACGGGCGGTCTGCTCTTTGCCAAGGACGTGCGCTATGTGCAGATCTCCCTCTGCTGCGGCCTTCTCGCCATGGACCGCTGCTTTTGAGAGTGCGGAAAATGGTCAAAACTTTGGGCATGAACTGTCTTTTTATCTACAATCCGAACAGCGGAAAGGGGAAAATTTCAAAACAGCTCCCCTTGATACGGAGAAAATTGTCGGAAAAGTACGACCGCGTCGAAGTCGTCGCGGCCGAGAGCGCCGAGGACCTGCAAGCGCGGGTGAAGGCGGCCGACTGCGACGTCGTCTTTTCGGGCGGGGACGGGACCTTTCACGCCGTGTTACAGGCGGCGGAGGGAAAGACCCTCGGCTATCTTCCCTCGGGGACGGTCAACGACGTCGCCCGCTCGCTCGGCATTCCGCGCACCGTCAAGGGGGCCCTCGACGTCATCTTGAAGGGCCGCCCCGAGACCGTCGACTGCATGGCGACGGGAAAGAGCTATTCCGCCTATGTCGCGGCGGCGGGCGCCTTCACCGAGACGACCTATAACACCCCGCAGACGCAGAAAAAGCTCCTCGGGCCCCTTGCCTACGCCATCCACGGCATCCGCCACGGCCTTCCGCTCAAAGTGTTCCCCGTCGAGATCGTCTGCGACGGCCGCACGGTGAAAGAAAATACCGTCTTGATCCTCGTGCTCAACGGCAGGTCGGTAGCGGGCTTCCCCGTCAACAGGGCGGCGAGCATGCGCGACGGCAAGATGGAAGTGGTGCTCATCCGTCAGGCGAAGCGGCCGAATTTCCTCAAAAAGATGGGCGCGTTCTTCTCGATCGGCACCGTCTTTCTCTTCGGCATCCGCATCAAAAAGCGGGACATTCTCTTCCTGCAAGGCAGGCATGTGTCGATCAAGACGGAGGCGACGCTCGTGTGGGATCTCGACGGCGAAGAGGGCCCCCGCGGCAACATCGACATTTCTCTTGCCGCCGACCGCGTAAAGCTCTATCTTCCGCCCTCATAGAGGGTCGAATTTTGGCGAATCGACAGCGACCGACAATTTTATTCAAAATTATATAAATTTTGTAAAAAATTTATCCGATTTTTGTACAAAAATGACTTTACAAATCCGAATTTGTGTTTTATAATTGCTTTCGCAACTCAAAAAATCGAGTTGTGTGAGGTAACTATGAAACGAATTTTGATTCTTGAAAGCAACGAGGCCTTTGCAAATGAGTTGAAAGAGTACTTCAACGGCAGAAAAGATTTTGAAGTTTGCGGCGTGACGGGCGACGGGGCGGAGGGCATAAAACTGCTCGGCACGCAGTCGCCTTCCGTCACCGTTTTGAGCCTGTTCTTGCAGAATGCCGACGGCTTCACCGTGCTCGAAGAGGCCAAGCGTCTCGGCAAAAAGACGGATTTTATCGTGCTCGGCAACTTTTCCGACGACAAGATCATCAACCGCGTCATCTCCCTCGGCGCGAGGTACTATTTTATGAAGCCCGTCTCCGCACAGCTCGTCGGCGACAGGGTGTTGGAGCTCTGTGCGGACGTCTTTCCGCCCAAGGAGACCTTTGAGAGAAAGAGGGCGGGCTCCTTGGAGGAGAGAATTTCCAACATCTTCATCTCCATCGGGATCCCGCCGCACATCAAGGGGTATAAATATCTTCGCGAAGGCATCAAGATGGCCGTCGAGGACCCCACTATCATCAACAATGTGACCAAGGGGCTCTATCCCATCATCGGCCAGCGCTTTGAGACGAGCGCAAGCAAGGTGGAACGCGCCATCCGCCACGCCATCGAAGTGGCTTGGAACAGGGGCCGTGTCGAAGCCATCAACGCCATCTTCGGCGCCCGCGTCTACATCGGCTCCGAAAAGCCGACCAACAGCGAATTCATCGCCCTCGTCGCCGACAAACTCATCCTCGAAAACATGGTGTAAGAGGCCTTTGCAAGGCACACAAAAAGCGTGCGCCGCGGCGCACGCTCATGCTGAACGAATGCGAAGCATACCATTATTGCCAAGGCCTACCCCCTTTGGGGGGAGGCTCCGCCGCAGGCGGTGGTGGGGGGATTCTGCCTACCCCCCCATCCGTCTTTGCTGGCGCAAATCCACCCTCCCCCCGTAGGGGGTAGGGCCTTTTGCGGTGATCCTTCGACTTCGCTCAGGATGACGCAATCAGAATGGTTCGTATTCGCCCCGCGAGATTCTTCGGGTCAAGTCATCGGACTTCGTACAACATCCGCCGCTCAGAATGACGCGGGGCGCCATGGCGCCGCACTCGCCGGTCGTCTGCGGGCTTCGATGCGGCAAAACTCACTTCCAGCTCTTGACAAGCTCTTTCAAGAGTTCCTTTTGGGTGGGAGAAAGAGTTCTGTATTCCGCGAGAAAGGGGTCCTCCTGCGCGGCGGAAGGGACCCGCGTGTCGCTCTTTCCGACGAGATAATCGAGAGAGACGCCGAAATAGTCGGCGATGAGCAGCAGTTTTTTGACGGGCGGGATCTCCGATGTGCTCTCCCACATGCCGACGCTCCCCGTGCCGACGCCGAGCTCCCTCGCAAGCTTTGCCTGTGACAGCCCTCTCTCTTCCCGCAGTTCCTTGATCCGAAACGAAAAACTCATATCTTCCTCTGCATCGATTTTATCATAAAGTATGAGCAAAAAAAATATTCCGACCCATTCACTCAAATTTTATGAGTATTTGGTTGACAAATACTCATAAATAATGATAAAATAACCATAAAAACAGAGCGTGGAAATACGATGTCGGTTTTTATGGCGTTACTGTTCGGCGAGGAGCGCGGCCCTGAATTTCGCAGAGCGCTCAGAGTGGCGAACGCGTCGCAACTGAAAGAGGCGATCAGGATGTTGGAAGAGGACGCGGGGACGGAGCACAGGCTCGGGCGTCTCCGTGCCGCCCTCCGTCGGCTGGAACGGCGGCAAGCGCCAAAGGATGGACCCTAAAAAAAGTCTGTGCCCGCCGATGTTTTCGTGAGAAAACATCGGCGGGCACAGTGGTATTGTCATAAAGTTGACTATTTCAGATACTTTCCCGTGATGCTGTCGGGGCAATGGGCGATCTCGTCGGGCGTGCCGACGGCGACGATCCTGCCGCCCTCTTCACCGCCCCCGGGGCCCATATCCACAACATAGTCGGCGTTTTTGATGACGTCGAGGTCATGTTCGATGACGATGACGGTCGCCCCGCTCCCGATGAGGCTTTGAAAGACGCGGAGCAGCACTTCCACGTCGAGAGGGTGGAGCCCGATGGTCGGTTCGTCGAACACAAACACCGTGTCGGATTGCCCCTTTCCCATCTCGCTTGCGAGTTTGAGGCGCTGCGCCTCACCGCCCGAGAGGGAGGGGGTCTCTTCGCCGAGCGTCAGATAGCCGAGCCCTAAATCGTGCAATATCTGCAATTTTTTTGTGACGGAAGGCAGATCTTCACACGCGGAAATTGCCTCGTCGATGCTCATGTCCATGAGTTCGGGAAGCGTATAGGCCTTGCCGCCGCGGGCGGGCGTGCGACGGATGAGAGAGGCGTCTTTGCCGTAGCGGGAGCCGCCGCAGTCGGGGCAGGGAATGTCAACGTCGGGCAAAAATTGCACGTCGAGACTGATGACGCCTGTGCCGTCGCAGGTCGGACAGCGCAGTTTTCCCGTGTTGTAGGAGAAATCGCCGTCCTTATAGCCCCGTTCCTTGGCGCCCTGCGCCCTCGCATAGATCTTGCGGAGCTCGTCGTGCACGTCGGCGTAGGTGGCGACGGTGGAACGCACGTTGATGCCGATGGGGGCGGAGTCGATGAGCTTGACCTGCGCGATGCCCTCCGCTTCCACATCTTTGACGTGGGAGGGGAGCGGCGTGCCCTTGATTTTTGCGTTGAGGGCGGGGATGAGACTTTCCAAAATCATGGTGGTCTTTCCCGAGCCCGAGACGCCCGTGACGACGGTGAGCCGCCCCTTGGGGAAGTCGACATCGAGCGGTTTCACGGTGTGGATGTCGGAGGTGGAGAGGCGGATGCTTCCGAACGCAAAGATCTCGTTTTTCGGCACATGGGTGCCGATTTTTATGACTTTTTCACCCGTCAGATAGCCGCCGATGCGGGAGGCGGGGTCCCTTTCGACGTCGTGAAGGGGACCCTTTGCGATGATCTCGCCGCCCTTTGCACCCGCCTCGGGACCGAGCTCGATGAGGTAGTCGGCATGCCGCAGAACGTTGGTGTCGTGGTCGACGAGCACGACGGTGTTGCCGTCGGAGAGCAGGTCATCCATGACGCCCGTGAGCCCCTCCAAATTGGAGGGGTGGAGCCCGATCGACGGCTCATCCAAGACGTAGAGGACCCCCGTCGTGCGGTTTCTGACGGCGCGGGCGAGTTGCATCCTCTGCCGTTCCCCCGTCGAGAGCGTGGAGGCCGCCCGATCGAGCGTGAGATAGGAGAGCCCCAAATCGA
>CANREK010000084.1 GCA_947629605.1 uncultured Clostridia bacterium
GCTTGCCAAGCTGTCGCTGTATCTGTCCTGTTCGTACGGCGAACGGGCGGAGGCGTACGAAGCGGCGCACGGCGGGACTGCGGAAGGAGCTCCCCCCGCTCCCAAACCTCCCACACGGGAGGAGGAAATGGCGGCGCTCAAAGAGAGACTGCAAGCCATTCAAAAGGAGATCTCCGTCAAGGAATACGCGCGTTCGCCCGAGGAAGAGGCGTTTATGGAAGCCATGGAGCCTCCCGAGGAAGAGGCAAACGCGGGATCGGAATATAACAGAAGAAAATTTATCAATAAGAGGTAACTATCATGCCCACAGATTATATTGCATATTGGCTCAACGGAATGAAAGAAGCGGGTTGGTCGAGCGCCGTCAACCTCGGCTCCACGGCGTTCAAACTCGTGCTCGTCATCGTCATGGCCGTCGTTCTCGGCTGTGAACGGGCGAGAAACCGCCACGCGGCGGGGCTCCGCACCTTCATCGTGCTCTCCATCGGCTCGATGTTCGCAGGGGTCGCCGATCTCTTCTTTATCAACAATCTCGGCGTCGGCTTCTCCTTTTTGTCCGCCGCCGTCGTCATCGGGATCTCCATCATCACGGCGAATACCATCGTCTATTCCTCCAAAAACCAGATCATGGGACTGACGACTTCCTTCGGCGTATGGACCATGTCGATCATCGCGGCGCTCGTCGGCCTCGGGCTCTATTCGGCGGCGCTCCTCGGCTTTGCGGCGCTCATGGTCGGGCTCTTGGCGTTCTCCAAGCTCGAATATTACATCACGGCGCGGTCCAATCACTTTGAGATCCATCTCGAACTCAAAACGCGGTCGAGCTTGCAGGAATTCATCACGGCGGCGCGGGAATTCGGGCTCAAAATCGACAATCTCGAAGTCAACCCCGCCTATGCGAATTCGGGGCTGAGCGTGTACACCGTGCGCTTTACCGTCGTCGACAAGGCGCTCAGAAAAAAGAGCCACAACGACATCATCGAGGCCCTCTCCGTTCTCGACTGCGTCTACCACATCGAATCCCTCGGGTGAGGGTTACGGGGTTGTGATTAGGGACCTTCTACGCAGTAGCCCCGCGTCATTCTGCCCCGCCCGCGTTCTATTTCTATCTAAGGGCGGCACGAGCGCCCTTAGGCGCGAAGTAGCGGCGGGAGTAATACGAAGTCCGATGACTTGACCCGAAGAATCTCGCGGGGCGATTACGAACACTGTGCGGCGAGATGCTTCGGACACGCTTCCGTAGACTGCGTTTGGCCCCGTGGCTCAGCATGACGCCGCACGCGCGGGGCGACAACTGCTTCCGTATCATCCCTCCCCCACCGCAATTTTTCATTTTTCATTTTTAATTTTCAATTTCAAAAAAACTTACCCCCGAGCTCGGATGAGCTCGGGGGCTTTTCTGCCTTGCGGCAGTGCCGATTTGTTGTTTACGGGGTCATCATTCCGTGATGCCCAATTTTGCCTTCAACGCCGCAACTTCGCTATCGTACTCACATGCGATCGTGAACGAGTTGGTTTTCAGGTTGAAATCGATCTCGGGGCTCTGCTCAAAGCCATCATCGGTATCGTAATACATAAACAAGTACTTCCCTCCGCTGATCTTGACCTCAAACTCGACCGAGCCATTTGTGAGCGTTGCGATGATCGAACCGTCGATATCGTCGAGCGTAAATTTGAGAGAAAGTCCGTCGATCTGCGTCTCTCCGCCGAACGTCGCAGTCCCCGTCAGGGTGATCTCGTCGGGCAGTTTGTAGAAGTCATTGACATAGCCGACCGTCAAGACGTTGTCTTTGAGGGTAGCCGTCGACTTCGTGAACTTGCTGTCGTATTCACCCTTGAGATACATTGTGACAGTATACCCGCTGGCGGCTTCTTCCACATAGTAGTAACCCGCTTTTTCGCTCTTTGTGTAGGCGATCATGTCAAAGACATAGTAGTCACGCATGTCATTGGCATAATATATTCCATAATATGCGGATTGGTCTACCTTCTCGTAGGTCAAATTCTCCATGTCATAGGTGAAGGTGAACACTCTGCTTCCGTCGGAGAAGTTGAATGCGCCGAACTCGTCGAAGAGATAGTAATCGCCGCGATAGAGATTGCCGTACTCGTCGATGTAGAAGCTGTCGATGTTCATGCCGTCGAGGTAGAGCATGGAAAGATCGGATGCGACATACATTCCCATCACCTCGTAGTCGATGAGGAACGCATAATTACCCGAACCGCTGTACAGCACGACATCCATTTGGAGCAAGATGGTGTTGCCGAAATCGACCACGAGCTCGGTGATGCCATCTTCATTCGCCACATAATAGCCCTTGTAGAGGACATTGTAGCCCGAATCTTCCACGAAGAGGTTGCCGTAACCGTCGAGGTAGAGCACCCAGCCGTTGGCGTTTTCGGAGTTCTCGTCGAGCAGTTGATAGTAGCCGTCGAGGCCGTCCCGCATGGTGAGAGTGCCGTTAGGGAGAAGGTCAAAGACGATCGCGCCGTAATCTTCGGTCTCAAAGATGACCAAATCGTTGTCGTCGACGTCGGTCGTGCAGTAGAGAATGCCTTCGAGCTCGCCCAAAATGCCGTTGTAGGTGCCCTTGAACCAGAAGCCGTCGCCCGTGAGCGTGCTGCCGTCGTCGACCTTGAATTCGAGTTGCACTTCGGGATCGATGACTTTCTTGTGGTAGACATCAATGACATAATTCATACCGTATTTTGTATACGTGTAGCCATATTCGAGCACAAACTCAAAGCTCGTCACGCCCAAATCGTTCGTCTCGGGATCGAAGCGATAGATGTCATCGCCGCAGTCCGTCTTGCCGACCACCGTATAGGTGCCGTGCACGACGCCGGTATATTCGCCGCTTGCATTGTCCGTACGAACTTGCGCCTCTTCGTCGGGGCCGATGCAGAAGTTCTCTTTTCCGTAGTCGTAATCGGCTGTCCCCTCGTAGAGCATTTGCGGCTTGGTGTCGACCGCAGTGAACGTCATGAGGTCGCCGCTCTGGTCGCCGCCGGTCAGTTCAAAATAGAGATATGCCATTCTGCCGTTTTCGTTCACATAGCTGAAAACGCCATACTTCTTGTCACTCTCGAACCAATAATTGTCTCCGTCCGTGATCGAGAAACTGCCCTCGTAGAGCGTCCCGTCCGCGGTCTTGTAGAACGCGCCGAGCCCTTCATATCCGAACGTGGCAAACCAAATGGTCTCCTCCCCGCTCATAAAGGTCTTATACGCCTTGACGTTGTCCTTTTCGAAGATGTAATAGGCGCGTACCAAAACTTCGTTCTTGGTATAAATTTCGTCTGCGAGGAACACGATCGACGTGAACGGGCAATTTGCCTCATCGAGCTTCCGCTCCGCATGGAAGGTATAGATCGTGTAGTCGCCCTGCGTCTTGGTCGAGCAGGAGCCCGTAGCCACTTTCGTGTAGGTGCCGTTGAGGTCCACATAGACATCGGTGGGGATCTCGCCGTCCTTTTCCTCATACATTATGAGATAGGGATCCTCGAATTCCACATGGTTCTCGTACTCACCGACGTGTACATTGACCCACTCGGTGGGCTTGCCGCTGAGTTCGGTGTAGGTATCGTCGTCGGAGAGGGCGAAATACCGCGTCGTATCATCCTCAAACGTCGCCTCAACGACTGTTCCGAAGATCTCCGATTCATAGGCAAAGAAGATGCCCTCGGTGGTCTTATCCCCTTCGGTCAAAGTCACGCTGTCATTGTATTGGCCGAAGCCGTCGAGCGTGAGCGTGTCCTCCCCTTGCGCCTTCGTAAACGTGCCGAGGGCGTCGGTGTCCTCATAGACATAGAGCATTACGAGGTCGGATTCCCCATCGTCCATGATGATGCAGTACACCGTCCTATCTTCATAGGTGCCATAGCGACTGTCGCCGAAGAGCCAAGCGTCCGTGGCGTACACATGCAACTCGATGCAGAAGATATAGAGGGAGTAATCGGGGGATATGGCGCTTCTCTCGTAGTTGAAGTTGTAGACGCCGTAGTAATATTCATTATGATGAGTATCGTACCATGTGGCGCCGCCGTACCCGTCGAGCATCAGAAGGCCGTCGCCGTCATAGCCGTCCAAAAATCCGAACGTGGAGACGAATTCGCTGTAATCGCCGTATTCGACCCCGCTGATCGTGAAGCAATTTTTGTCGCCGACCTTTTCCGTGACGAAATAGAAATAATCGTACTCGTCGGTGACAAACGCCCATTCGCCGCCTTCAAGCGCCACGCAGACGCCCTTGTAGCTTTCGCCATCCGTCGTGAGCGTGCCCTCGCCGTACTTGTTGAGGACAAGCGTCTCTTTGTCGTTGATACGCTCTTCGTCGGTGAGCGTCTCGGAATAATATTGATTATAGGCAACGTAGGTGCCCTCTTGGAGCACATCCGCATACATGAAACTCTCCGTTTCGTCATCGAGCTTGCCCGTGAGTTTCGTGCCCTCATATTCAATGGTAAATACGCCGTCATCATCGACGGTGCCCTCGAATTCATAGCCGCCCCTGTCGAGGATGACTTTGCCGCTCTCGGCGTGCAGGGGATAGATGTAGTCGAATCCGCCCGCTCTGTCGAGATAGGCAACATCCCATACCGCATAGAGGTCGAGCCGACCGCTCACGGTGAGCTCCGTTCCGACGGCATATTGTGCGTCGACTTCGCCGTCCGCTTCCGTCGCCCAGCCCGCAAAACGGTACCCGTCAAACGGACCGTACATGTTCTCTTCGACCGTGTAGCTGCTGCCATAGAGAAGGCCGCTCTCTTCCCAAGTGTCGTCATCCTCGCCGTCAATGTCGTGATAGACGACATCAAAGGTATCGAGTTTGAGATACACCGCAAATTCGTCCCCGAGGGTGAGGGAATCCGTCGTGAGCCTGTTATATTTGCTCTCGTCGACGGAGTAGTGCTCTTCGCTCGGCGTATATTCGAATGTTTCGCCGTAGAGGCCGTGCTGTTCCACCGTTTCGGGCTCGCCGTAGGTGCCGTCAACGTCCTGCTTATAGACCTTGACCGTGCAGCCGACCGTGTATTTGGCGGTGACGGTAAGTCCTGCCTTCGGGACCGTTTGATCGTTGACCTCTTCGTCCCCTATGTACCAGCCCGCAAAGGTAAATCCGGACTCCGCAGTGGGGCTCTGGGGCAAGATCGACTTGACAGTCTGGCCGACCGTAGTCTTTACGGACTTGATCCGTGTGTCACTGCCTGTCAGCGTAGCACCCCCCCCCCACATCGAAGGAGACCCATGCCTCCAATGTAGGAGCGTCGGCGCCGCATTCTGTGCACTTTCCATCGGCATATGCATGCTTTCTGTGGTCTTTCACCACGTCGGTATGCTCACATACGGCCGCATGCCAATGGTAGGATTCATCGTAGGTCCATTCGTCCGAATATTCGTGCTCATGTCCGTCTGCGGTCGGATTCTCGGCGTCGCAAGCGGCGAACAAAACGCACGAAGCGGCGAGGACAAGCAGCATCACGAGCCACTTTTTCAACGTAAACCACTTCTTCATCGTTTTTCTCTCCTTTCTTGAATTTGAACTTTTTGGAAAAGTGTTTTATATATTAAATCATTTATTCCCTTTTCGTCAAGTAAATTGGGGGTGTTTTGAATAAAAAAATGAAAGAAACCGTATTTTTGTAGAGAAAGGTTAATTATTTTCATTTTTGTTTATGCAATTATGCAGATTTTGTTCGTTTGTAACATGCCCTTCCCCTCTCCCCCGCGGCGCGGCAAAGAAAAGGACATTTTCGGCCGAACAACAAAAAAACACCTTCCGCAAACGTATCTGCGGAAGGCTTTTTTTGACACTTATGCGATGAATCCCGCGTTCCTCAAACTCGTGAGGAGAGCGTTGAGCGTGGTGGCGACTTCGGGAAGGGTCGCCGTGTCGGGATCGGCGAGATTGGCGACGTCCGCGCCCGGCGTGACCGTACCTGCGGGACCTGCGGGGCCCTGTTCGCCCTGCACGCCCTGTTCCCCTTGCGGGCCCGTGGGACCCTGCGGGATCGTGAAGTTGAGCGTCACTGCGCCCGTCGTGCCCTCCTGCGTGACAGAGGCTTGCGAACCGGGTTCCCCCGTCGTCGTGGTGCCGACCGTGATCGTCGCCGCCTCACCCGTTGCGCCCGTGGGGCCGATTTCACCCGTCGGACCCGT
>CANREK010000085.1 GCA_947629605.1 uncultured Clostridia bacterium
CTCATTGCTCCCCTCCGTCGCTTGCCGCGGCCTCTTTCTGTGCCTCGGTCTCGGACATGGGTGCCTCATTTTGGGTCACGGGGTGTCTCTTATTCCAGAAAACGATGCCCGTGACGGCGAGGGCGATGAGGGCGGCAAAGATGAACACCGTCCACCACCAATTCCCGATGAGATAGATCATCGTGCCGACGATATAGCTCGTTGCGACCCAAAAGAGGAGCGTCCACTTGAACTTGCCCTTGGGCAGTTCCGCCCTTGCCGTGGCGCATGCCGCAAAGCAGGGAATGGTCGTCATGTTGAAGGCGATAAAGGCGATGAGCGCGGAGACTGTAATATTGGGGTTTGCCGCGATCATGGCGACGGCCTCGGCAACGCCCTCCTCGGTGGAGATATAGCTGCCCGCGACGGCGGCCGCGAGGGTGCCGAAGGTGGCGATGACGTTCTCCTTGGCGACGAGCCCCGTGATGGCGGCGACGGCGAACACCCAACCCGCCGCGCCGAGCTGCGAACCGAATCCGAGCGGCGTAAAGAGAGGCTGAATGAGCATGCCGATGGAGCCCAAAATGCTCTGATCGGCGTGGAGATTGACGAGAATGGTCTCCCCTTCATACTCGATCTCCTCGGGCAGGAAGTGCCAATTCCACGAGAAGTTGGAGAGGAACCAAATGACGATCGTCGAGGCAAAGATGATGGTGAAGGCCTTCTTGACGAAGTGCTTGGTCTTATCCCACAGGTGGATCATGAGGCCCTTGAAGAGGGGCAGGTGATAGACGGGAAGTTCCATGATGAAGGGCGGCACTTCCCCGCGCATCGTCGTATTCCGCATGAGAATGACACAGACGACCGCGGTCACGATGCCGATGAGATACATGCCGTAGGTGATGAGGTCGGCATTCCCGATGCCGAAGTACTGCACGATGCCGCCCGCGATGGCCGTGAGAATGGGAAGTTTGGCGCCGCAGGAGAAGAAGGGAATGACGCGGATGGTCGCGGTCCTCTCCTCATCGTCGGCAAGGGTGCGGGTGTTGATCATGGCGGGAAGGGAGCACCCGAATCCCATGATCATGGGCATGAAGGCTCTGCCCGACAGGCCGAATTTGCGGAAGATACGATCCATGATGAAGGCGACACGCGCCATGTAGCCCGAATCTTCCAAAATAGAGAAGAAGAGGAAGAGCGTCAAGATCTGCGGCAGGAAGCCGAGGACCGCCGAGAGCCCGCCCCAGATGCCTTCGCCGATGAAGCTACCGACCCAAAGGGGTGCGCTCTGCGTGCAGAGGCCGAGGAGTACGCCGACCCAATCGAGGAGCCACGTCCATAGGTTCGTCAGGATGACGCCCGGGGAGAACACCGCGCCGTCGTAGAAGCAGGCAAGCAGCGTGACGCCGGGGTTGGACATGTCGTAGCCTAAATCTTCGAGCGTCGGAAGGCCGCCCGCCATCGCGGAGATGTAGAAGAGGTCCTCCGAAAAGGTCAGATGGAACACCGCAAAGAGGATGACGAGGAAGATGGGAATGCCCCAGATCTTATGGGTCAGAATTTTATCTGCCTTGTCGGACTTTGTGAGCTTCTCCCCTCTGTGCTTGCGCCTGTATGCGGTGGAATAGTTCGCCGATATGTACTTATATCTCGCATCCGCGACGACGGCTTCGAGATCGTCGCCGAAGGTGTCATCTTGGAAGGTGGCCTTGAATTCCTGCACCATGGTGACGAGTTCGGGGTGCATTTTGACCTCGATCTCGTCCATCTCCACGAGTTTGACGGCGTGGAAGAGGGGCGCGTGGACCTTGGCGCCTTTGAGGGCAATGCTGACGTCGCGGACAAGGTGGGCAAGGGGAGAATCGTGGAGCACCGTGACGCCCTTCCTCGGCGTCTTGGCAATGGAGATGGCGCGGTCCATGAGTTCCTTGATGCCCGACCCTTTGAGCGCGGAGATGGAGACGACGGGCAGCCCGATCTTTTCTTCGAGCTCCTTTGCGTCGATCTGATCCCCCGCCTTTTCAACGGCGTCCATCATGTTCAGTGCGATGATGACGGGCACGTCGATCTCCATGAGCTGGGTCGTGAGGTAGAGATTGCGTTCCAGATTGGTGGCGTCGACGATGTTGATGACGCACTCGGGCTTTTCATCGAGAATAAAGTTCCTCGAAATGACCTCTTCGGGCGTATAGGGAGAGAGCGAATAGATGCCGGGAAGGTCAACGATCTTCACGGGCTCCTCGCCCCGCTTGTAGGTCCCCTCCCGCTTGTCGACGGTGACGCCCGGCCAGTTGCCGACGTACGCCGTGGAACCTGTGAGGAGGTTGAAGAGGGTGGTCTTGCCGCAGTTGGGGTTTCCCGCCAAGGCAAACTTCATCATGATTTCACCTCCATGGTGACGAGCTCGGCCTCCGTCTTGCGGAGCGTGAGCTCATACCCGCGAATGGTCACTTCGATGGGGTCGCCCAAGGGGGCCTTTTTGCGGAGCAGGACCTCCGCGCCCGGGGTGACGCCCATGTCGAAGAGACGACGGCGGAGTCTGCCTTCGCCCGAGACGGTCTTGATGACCCCCCTCTCGCCGACGGCAAATTCACTGAGTAACTTGGTTGACATGTATATTCCTCCAAAATGAAATTGAAAATTAAAAATTAAAAATGAAAAATTGTGGCGGGGGCATTATTAGAATGACACCCCTTTCGTCACTGCGTGACACCCACCCCTCGAGGGGTGGGCAAGAGAGCCACTTGGCGCCCCCTTGAGGGGGAGCTGTCGCGCTGTCCTTGCGCGACTGAGGGGGTGTCATGTCCCCTCCTTGGAGGCGGGGTCGCCTCTCTCACGCCACGTAGATACGCGAAGCGATATTCCGATCCAGCGCGAGGCGGCCGTCCTTGACGCGGCAGACGGCAGAGCCCCCGCTCGCCGACAGAACGGTGATGGTCCCGTCCACCAAGACGCCGAGATTGGAAAGATGTTTTTTGGTCTTGTCGTCCGCGGCGATCCTGACGATCTTGACTTCGTGTCCGATGGGTGCAAGCAATAACGGCATAACGTCTCCTTGTGAGTTCGCCATAGCGAACCTTTCATCTTAATATATGCCCGAACTCCTCGGGCGTTGCGTTCGCCATTGCGAACTATGCTCATTTTAGCACCTTTCCTTTGGGCTGTCAACTGATTTTACGCCATTTTTCAAAAAAAGTTCGCCGAAGCGAACTAATTTTTTCGGGAATCCGCCGAACGCTTGACATTCCATAAAAATAAGGTATAATAGAGGGTAAATTGCGAAAATTCAGGTGATACAGATGCAAAACGAGCTCAAAAATTTCTTAAAAACTTCCTACACGGCCTATCATGCCGTGGAAAATGCGGCAAATTTCCTCCTCGGCCATGGCTTTGTCCCGCTCGACGAGGGCGACAAGTGGACCTTGGAGCGCGGCGGAAAATATTTCGTTACGCGGGGCGGTAGCAGCCTCATCGCCTTCCGCTGCGGGGAAGGCCCCTTTAAGATCGTCGCCTCGCACACCGATTCCCCCTGCCTCAAATTGAAGGAGCATGCGGCGAACGTGAGCGGCCCCTACACTCGTCTCAACGTGGAAGAGTACGGCGGATGCATTCTCTATTCCCTCTTCGACCGTCCCCTGCGCCTTGCGGGAAGGGTCATGAAAAATGCCGAAAACGGCATCAAAACCGAGCTATATGTGAGCGATTTTCATGTCACGGTCCCCTCGCTCGCCATCCACATGAACCGCGAAGTCAACGACGGCTTCAAGCCCGACCGTCAAAGCGACATCGAGCCCCTCTTGGGCCTCGGCAATCAAAATCTTGATGAAATTTTGGGGGAACAAATCGGCTATGACCTCTTTGCCGTGCCCGACGCAGAGCCCTTTGAGAGCGGCGCGGATCGTGAATTTCTCTCTTCGCCCCGCATCGACAACCTCACGAGCGTGTATGCCTCCCTGCTTGCGCTCGCAGATGAGAGCTGCACGGGCAACTGCCTCGTCGCCTGTTTTGACAGCGAAGAGATCGGCAGCCGCACGCGGCAGGGCGCGGCGGGAGACTTCTTAAAGAGCTTAATTTCGCGCATAAGTGCGCAAAAATCGTCCGAGGAGGCCCTTTCACTCCTCTCGCAGTCCTTCCTCATCTCCCTCGACAACGCCCACGCCGTGCACCCCAACCGCCCCGAAAAGTGCGACCCGACCAACCGTCCCGTCATGGGCGGCGGGGTCGTCATCAAGGGCCACGCGGGCGGCGCCTACACGACGGATGGACTGACTTCCGCCGTCATCAAGAAGATTTTTGGGGAGGCGGGGGTCAGATATCAGACCTTTTACAACCGTTCGGACATGCGCAGCGGCGGCACGCTCGGGGCGGTGAGCCTCGCGCAGGTGAGCATCCCCTCCGTCGATTTGGGCCTCGCCCAGCTCGCCATGCATTCCGCCGTGGAGACGATGGCAAAACGCGATTTTGAGGAGCTCGTGCACGGCCTCAAAGCCGTGTTTGAGCGGAGCATCCGCATCCTTTCCGACGGCGCGGAAATTCAATAAAATCGCACATATGTTGCAAAAAATAGGCTCTCTCAACTTTGAGAGAGCCTTATTTTTATTCGCTCTTATCGGGGCGGTCATCCTCTTCGGGCAGGTCGATCTTCCCCTCCTGCGGTCGGGTTTGAAGCATGCGTCGCTCTTCCTCCTCGCGGCGTTTTTTCTTGCGCCTCGACTGCACGATGAGAAGAACCGTGACGGTCGCCGCACCCGCGACTACGACGCACATGATGACGATGGCCGTGATGAGCGCGGAATCCCCGCCTTCGCCGTAATTGGTCAGGTTTTTATCTGCCGAGAGGGAGCGCTCCTCCTCGGAGAGCGTAAAGGTGAGTTCACCGAGCGGCAAGCTCTCCCGCGTGAGCGTGTACCCTCCCTCTTCCCTCTCGGAAAAGTTCAGAGAACTGTCGGAAATGTAGAAGGGGGTGTCGATATCCACGGTGAGCTGTCCGAATTTTTCCCACTTCTGCGCGGGGGAAAGGAGATAGCGATAGGAGTAGAGATCCTGCGCACGTCTCTGATCCACCGAGGGATAGATGGGCGCGGTGACGGCATTGACGGCTCTCCCCTGCGCGGGCACGGTGACGGTGTATTCATACCACTGCATGAGCGCCCCCGCCTCATCGAGATCCTGCGGGGTAAAATCGGAGAAGCACGTCCTTGCATACATTTTTGCCTCGATGCCGTCGATGAAGGCGTTCTTCCAATCCTCCTCGGAGACGGCGCTGTTTTCCCCCCGAAAAGAGAGGGCAAAGTCCGAAAATGTGCTTGTATTGCGCGATTCCACGGTGACGACGGCCGACGCATCCGTGACGGCATCGCCATCTTCATAGCGGAACACATGCGTCTCGGGCGCCGTGATGTCCTCGCCGAGCACATAGACCGTGAAGCGGGCGGGACTTTCTTCCACGCAGTTGAAGCCGTAGGAAAGTTTCGCCCTGCCGTCCTTGACGCCGTAGCCGCAATGGTCGCGGCAGAAGATGCGCGAGTGCTGTACCGAGGCGCCGAACAGGATGGAGAAGTGGACAAAATCATATTCGTAGGCGCCGGTCGTGGCGGGCTCCGACGGGGAAACGTCCACGCGGAAGGTATATGCCGTGACGGGAAGATCGTCCCTGTAAAAATCGCCCGTGCGGCCGTACAGTCGCCGAAGTCCCTCTTCCAAATCGAACTCGCCGCCGCCCTTTTGCGAGAGCGCGGTGTGGCGGAGCCGAAGCGCCACATCTTTCCCGTCTTGCGTTACGGAGTAGCCGAGCGCCGTTCTGTCAAGTTCCTCGAAATGGCAGTACTCGGGCAGTGTGCCGAGGGGCAAGACGAGGGTGAGGTCCTTGGGTTCGTCTGCGGGATTGTGAAAGGTGTATTCCGCCGTGAACTTTCCGCCGTAGGCTTGGAATTGCTCCGCGGTGCCGTCCAAGGGAGATACGGGGAACTCCGAGAGGCTGAAACTCAGATGTTCCTTTTCTACCTCGACGGAGCCTTGATCGCCCACGAGGATGGCCCCCATGCCGTCCGCGCCTTCGAAATAGGTCGGTGCGGGTGCGGGACCTGCGGCGGCGGTTTCGGACTGCCCTGCGGCAAGGGCTGCCGCCGAGAGCGGCACGGCGAGAAGCAAGG
>CANREK010000086.1 GCA_947629605.1 uncultured Clostridia bacterium
GGGCGGAGGTGTTGCATTCATAATAAATCTCCTTACCACAATTTATAATTTTTCATTTTTAATTTTTAATTTTTTCAAATATCGCTTGCAAAATGGCGGAAAGTATGGTACAATAAAGACACTTGATCGATGAAAAGAGATTGAGAGCGGGTTTCCGCTCTCAAATTTCTTTATTCGGGGGTAGTATGAAGGTCAAATCGATATCGGAAGTCATCGAATTTTTGCAGCCCTACGCGCGTGAGGCGGGCGTGGAGATCGTCGACGCCGCATGGAACATGCGAGAGAAGTCGCTCACCGTCTACATCGATACGGAGGGCGGGATCGACATCGTCACTTGCGAAAAATTCCACCGCCTCATCGACGCGCCCCTCGACGAGCTCGACCCCACCTTCGGCGAAGGCTATACCCTGAACTGCTCTTCCCCGGGGCTCGACCGCCCCTTCAAGACGCAGCGGGATTTCGACCGTCATTTGGGCGAAAAGGTGGAAGTACATCTCTATGCTCCCATCGGGGGCAAAAAATACCACGAAGGCACGTTAAAGTCCTTCGACGGCGTCACCGTCACAATTGAAGAGGACGAAAAGGAGCAGAGCTTTCCCTTTGAAAAGTGCTCCAAAGTCTGCCTTCTCATCGAAATTTGAGAAAAGTCCGTTTGGATATGATATAAGGAGAAATGATATGGTAACCAAGGATTATAGGGAATTCTTTGAGGCCCTCGCCGATTTGGAGCGGGAAAAGGGCATCTCCGAGAGCGTATTTTTGAAGGCTCTCTCGGACGCGCTCGCATCGGCCTACAAACGGCAGTTCGAGGATGACACGGGCATTGTGGATGTCCGCATCGACCCCGAAAAGAATTCCATGCGCTTTTTCCTCATCCACACCGTCGTGGACGCAGAAGAGGCGGGCGAAGGCGAGATCCTCTTGGAGGACGCCGTCGAAAAGAGGGCCGACGCCAAGGTCGGCGATGTGCTTGAAGAGGAATTCATTCCCAAGGATTTCTCCCGCATTGCCGCGCAGACCGCAAAGCAGGTCATCTTGCAGAAGATCCACGAGACCGAGCGCGACAACACGCTCTCGGAGTTCTCCGACAAGGAAGGGGAACTCATGAGCGGGCTCGTGAGAAAGGTCGAAGTCAAAAACGTCTATATCGAACTCGGCAAGGGTCAGATCGAGGGCGTCATGCTCCCGCAGGACCAGACCCCCGGGGAAAAATATGTGCCCGGCGACAGGATCAAGGTGTTCGTCAAGCGGGTGAAGAGCGGCGGGAAGAACGCGCAGGTGCTCGTCTCCCGTTCCTCCCCGGGACTTGTCCGCCGTCTCTTCGAGGAGGAAGTTCCCGAGATCAAGCAGGGCATCGTCACCATCAAATCCGTCTCGCGTGAAGCGGGGCACAGGACCAAGATGGCCATTCATTCCGAGGATCCCCGCATCGACGCCGTGGGCGCATGCGTGGGCAACAAGGGCGCGAGGGTCAACGCCGTCGTGCAGGAACTCGGCGGGGAAAAGATCGACATCATCCTTTGGAGCGAGAATCCGCTCGAATTCATCGCAAAGTCGCTCTCTCCCGCAACGGTCATTTCCGTGACACAGCTCACGGAGAAGTCGGCCGTCGCCGTCGTTCCCGACGAAAAGCTCTCCCTTGCGATCGGCAGAGACGGCCAAAACGCCCGCCTCGCCGCCCGTCTCACGGGGTGGAAGATCGACGTCAAGAGCGAATCCGCCGCCGCGAAACTCAACCTCACCGAATACGCCGAACCCGAGGCGACGGAGGAATAAATGCCCGTTGAAAAGAAGATCCCCATGCGCACTTGCATCGCGTGCAGGGAAGAAATGCCCAAAAGGGATATGCTCCGCATCGTCAAGAACGCGGCGGGGGAGATACGGCTCGACTTCTCGGGCAAGCTCCCCGGGCGCGGCGCCTATATCTGCAACAGCGCGGAATGCGTCAGGCGCCTCAAAAAGTACCGCCTTCTGAACAAGGCCTTTTCGGCACCCGTGCCCGATGAAGTGTATCTTCGCATCGAGGAGGAATTCGGTGCAAAGTAAGACGGCAAGCTATCTCGGCCTTGCGCGTCGGGCGGGGAAACTCACCCTCGGCGTCAACGCCTTGGAGACGGTAAAAAAGTGTTTTCTCATCGTCGCGGATCCCGCGGCGTCGGAAAATTCTCAAAAAGAGATCAAAAAACAGCAGACGAGGCTGATGTGCCCGCTTGTCTTTCTCGCAAATTTGGGAGAAGCGGCGGGAAAGCCCGGATGCATGGTCGCGGCGGTCAGAGAGGAACATCTCGCCGCAGCGATCTTAAAGGAAATCGGAGATTAAGTAGAAGGTAACGAATGGCATACGAGAATATTGAAAAATTGAATTTACTCTCCACCGATCAGGAGACGGTCGCGCTGCAAAAGGCGATCTCCGCCAACGAAAAGCAGCTCGGGGAACTCATGAAAAAGCTCGCCGAGCTCGAAGCGGTCGTTGCCAAGCGGCGTGCGGAGGAGGAAGCGAGACGGGAAGAGGAACAGCGTCGGCTCGAAGAGGAACAGCGCCTCAAAGAGGAGGCCGAACGTGCCGCAGCCGAGGCCGCGATGAAGGCGCAAGAAGAAGCGGCCGCGCCCGAGGAAGAACCTCCCGCTCCGCCCGCTCCCGCACCCGCCGCGGAGAAGCCCGCCGCGCCCCAAAAACCCGCAAAGGAACCCGTTCCCGTGCGTTCCACCTTCCGCCCCGAACCGCAAAACGGTCCGAGGGGAGGCACGCGGCCGACTTACAATGCGCCCCCCCGCCCCGCGCAGGGCAAGGGACCCATTCGCCCGAACGGGACCTTCCAATCCCGTACGGGAAGTACGGGAATGGGCACGGGCACAAGACCGCCCCGTATCACTCCGCCGCGGCCCATCGCACCGCCTCCCGCACCCGTGCAGAGGAAAGATGCTCCCAAAAAGTTCGATAAGACCTTTGTCGAGCGCCGCCCCGTCAACAAGCGTGCCCTGCAACGCCAGCAGGGTGCCACCGTCGGCGACTTCGACGAGAACAAGAGCGGCTATCGCAAGGCCCGTTTCGGGAAGAAGGGCGCAAAGCGCGAGGTGCAGACCATCAAGATCGACCACGCCGTCGTCACGAGCAGGGAGATCCCCATCAAGGTGCTCTCCGAAAAGCTCGGCATCTCGGCCGTGGAGATCGTAAAGCGCCTCTTCAAGGAGGGCGTCACCAAGACGGTGAACGAGTCCATCGACTACGACAACGCCGCCTATATCGCCTTGGACCTCGGCATCGACCTCGAATATAAGCCCGAAAAGACGGCGGAGGAGACGCTCATCGAGGCGCATGAGGAGCAGGACAGCGAGAACATGGTCCCCCGTGCTCCCGTCGTCACCGTCATGGGCCACGTCGACCACGGCAAAACTTCCCTTCTCGACAAGATCAGAAAGACCAACGTCACCGACGGCGAGGCGGGCGGCATCACGCAGAGCATCGGCGCCTACACGGTGGACCTCGGCGAGGGGAAGAAGATCACCTTCATCGATACCCCCGGCCACGCGGCGTTCTCCGCCATGCGTGCAAGGGGCGCCAAAGTCACCGATATCGTCGTGCTCGTCGTGGCGGCGGATGACGGCATCATGCCGCAGACCGTCGAGGCCATCGACCATGCAAAGGCGGCGGAAGTTCCCATCATCGTCGCCATGAATAAGATGGATAAACCCCACGTCGACCCCGATAAGGTCAAGCAGGGGCTCATGAAATACGACCTCGTGCCCGAGGAATGGGGCGGCGACGTCATGATCGTTCCCGTCTCCGCAAAGACGGGCGAGGGCATCGACCAACTTCTCGAAAGCATCTATTTGCAGGCGGAAATGCTCGAACTCAAAGCAGACCCCACCCGCCGCGCCAAGGGCGTCGTCATCGAGGCCAAACTCGACAAGGGCAAGGGTCCCATGGCGAGCGTTCTCGTGCAGAACGGCACGCTCCGCACGGGCGACAACCTCATCTCGGGTACGACCATGGGCCGTGTCCGTGCCATGATCGACGACAAGGGCCGCACCGTCAAGGAAGCGGGGCCGTCGATGGCCGTCTCCGTGCTCGGGCTCGAAGATGTCCCCGGGGCGGGCGATACCATCTTCGCCGTCGAGCAGTCCCTCATGAAGAAGGTACAGGAGGAGCGCAAGAACAAGGAGCGCGAATCCATGATCCATGAGATGAAAAAGACAAGCCTCGACGACCTGTTCAAAGATGTCTCCGAAGGGGACCTCAAAACGCTCAACATCATCGTCAAGGGCGACGTGCAGGGCTCGGTCGAGGCCGTCAAGGGCTCGCTCGAAAAACTCTCCAACGAGGAAGTCCGCATCAAAGTCATCCATGCGGCTGCGGGCGCCATCTCCGAGAGCGACATCACCCTTGCCGACAGCGCAAATGCCATCGTCATCGGTTTCAATGTCCGCCCCGACAGCAAGGCAAAGACGCTTGCCGAGCGTTCCCACGTCGACGTCAGACAGTACCGCATCATCTACGAACTCCTCGACGACATGGAAGCGGCGCTCAAAGGCATGCTTTCCCCCAAATACAGAGAAATTTACATGGGCAAGGCGGAGGTCAAAGAGACCTTCCAGATCACGGGCGTCGGCACCGTCGCGGGCTGTTTCGTCGACGAGGGCAGACTTGTGCGCGGGGGAAAACTGAGAATTTACCGCGACAACGTCATGATCGTCGAGGGCAACGTCAAGACGCTCAAACACTATAAAGACGAGGTAAAAGAAATGGCGGCGGGCATGGAATGCGGCTGCGCGATCGACGGCTTCAACGAGATCCGCATCGGCGACTACATCGAGTGCTACGTCATGGAGGAGATCAAACAGTGAAGCGCACCGACAGGCTCAACAGCGAATACCGCAAGGAGATCTCGGCCATCCTTTCGGGCCCCCTCAAAAACAAGGAACCCGACCTCAAAGGCATCATCTCCGTGACGGAAGCCGACATCGCTCCCGACTTAAAGACGGCAAAAGTGTACCTCAGCATCTATGCGCAGGGCGAAGAGAGGGAGAGGACCTTTGCGCTCCTCAAAGAGAACGAGGGGTTTGTGCGCAGGGAACTTGCAAGGGTCATGCGCATGCGCACCGTTCCCGTCATCACCTTCCTTCTCGACGGGAGCATGGAATACGGCTCGAAGATGGATGAACTCTTCGCCAAGATCCACAAGGACGAATCATGAACAGCATCGAGGAAATCGCAAAAGTACTCAAATCTTTGAAAAGCGCGGCCATCCTGACCCACACGCGCCCCGACGGGGATACCTTGGGGAGTGCGATCGGGCTCGGCCGCGCTCTTTCTCTTCTCGGCATCAAGACGGAGATCCTGAACGACGAGCCCATTCCAAAGCGTCTCTGCTTTTTGAAGGATGTCGAGACCATCCGCACGGCGCCCTCCTTCGACGCGGAAGCACTCATCTTGGTCGACGTCAGCGCGGAGAACCGTCTCGGCGAATTGCAGGAATTTTTCAGACGCGCGGCGCGGAAAAAGGTCACGGTGAGCATCGATCACCACACGTCGAACACCCGTTTCTGCCGCTATAATTTTGTGGCGGAATGCGCCTCCAACTGTCAAAATATTTACAAATTGATCCTCGCGCTCGGCGTCGGGATCGACCGCGACATTGCCGAGGCTTTGTTAACGGGGCTTATCACCGATTCGGGCTCCTTCTCGCACGGCGACGTGGGGGAAGAGACCTTCCTCACCGCCGCGGCATGCATGGAAGCGGGCGCCGACATCGGCAGGATCGGCTACGAGGCCTTTCGGAAAAAGACCAAGGCGCGGGCAGATCTCTACGCCGAGACCGTCTCTAAGGTCCGCTACTTTTTGGACGGTCGGCTCGCCATCGCCGTCGTGCGGCTCGACGCGCTCAAACGCTACGGCCTCGGGCAGGATGCGACGGAGGGCATCGTCGACTTCGCGCTCGACATCGACACCGTTGCCGTCTCGATCTGTATCATGGAAGTCAAGAGGGGACAGTACAAAGTTTCCTTCCGTTCGAGAAAGACCAACGTCAACGAGATCGCACGGGTGTTCGGGGGCGGCGGGCACATCCTCGCCTCGGGCTGTA